>JAGHCO010000194.1 GCA_021160405.1 Candidatus Aerophobota bacterium | reverse complement strand
ATGCTTAAATGACCAAATATCAAAAAAATCTTCAGGTTGTAGCATTGCGGTTTCTTTTTTAAAACTTACTATATGTGTGCTATTTCTGAAAAGCCAAAGATGATTTACTATAGAAACGTATGTCCGTATAAGTAAATCACCTTATTATTTTTATAGCATCATCTACAATTCGCTTGGAGTCCCGGTCCATGTTGTAATGTCTCTCCTTGGTCAATAATGATAACCGAGCCTTTCATCGCTAAAGACTCATCCGAAGCAAGGAAGAGCACTAAATTTGCTACTTCTTCAGGCTCGGATATTCGTCCCATAGATTGTAAAGCTTTAGTGGGGTCTTTCTCGAGACTAAGTTGTTTATCCAAAAGAGGGGAACGAATATTCCCTGGACAAATGACATTTATACGAATATTATCTTTTGCATGATCAAGAGCTAAAGCTCTAGCAAAAGAAACAACGCCTCCTTTGGAAGCTGCATAACTGGTAAATCCGGGATCGCACACAAAAGCCCAGTTTGAACCAGTAAAAACAATAGTACCGCCATCTTGCTTAAGCATTTGAGAAACAGCGTATTTAGCGCTTAGGAACATACCTGTCAAATTAACAGAAATAATTTTGTTCCAATCTTCAATAGACATCTCCGTAATGAACCGTGGTTTATCGATAATACCAGCGTTTGCATGGAGAATATCAATCCTACTGTAAGCCTTCACTACTTCATTAAAAGCCTCTTTAACTTGACTCTCTTGAGTTACATCACATCGAACAGCTAAAGCTTCTCTCCCAGCACTCTCAATCTCTTTGACAACTTTCTGTGCTGCCTCTAAGTTTAAATCTAAAACAGCAACTTTAGCACCTTCTTTCGAAAAGAGAATTGCCACAGCTCGCCCTAAGCCAGAAGCTCCCCCTGTCACAATTGCAACTTTTCCCTTCAATTTTCCCATTATTCCCATTATGACCTCCTCCTTCTCATATGTGTAATTAGGTAATCGTATTTATATCCTTAGTTTTTTGACTTTAATTTGTTAAGATGGTCAACCTCTCCACAAATCAAGTAAATAAGGCCCTCTTGTATTTACCAAAAAATTAATAGAAAAAATGTTTTTTCTCCATGAGGAGCTTAAATAGATTTTCTTTGCTATTAAAGAGCACGTTTTTTGAATTTTTAGAGAGGATAAACCATTTTTCTTTATTAATTAAGTTCTTAAGAGAGCACGTTTGTTATCGTACTATTCAATATTATCTCCGAGTCATAATGTAAATGCCGAGAGGGACCCAAACTATAAAAATCCCCCATACTGAAAAATATTTTTCTATGAATTTTAACCAAAGCAGAGTTATTCCAACTAGAGAAAGAACCGTAAAAAATATCCGGTCACCCAACTCCATTCCATCCTCCTTTCTATTTCTTAAATAGGAAAGTTTATTTAAAGTCTACCTTTCATAATTATCCGCGATACCTTTAGACGAGCTCAGAAAATATTAACAAAACGCATTTATATCAGTTCATTCTGGTCTGTAGGCACTTTATAATTTTTACAAAATTAGCCTTTGACAGCACCGAAAGTTAATCCTCGCACAAGATATTTATGAAACAACAAAATTAAGAGAACTCCAGGTATAGTTGATATTGTAGCAGCAGCAGCACATTGACCCCAAAAAGTCCCATGGGGTGTTATAAGACCCGGGAAGGCAGGTGGCATAGTTCTAGCGTCATGGCCTGATAATATTAAAGCAAAGAGGAATTCACTCCAAGAGAAAACAAATACAAACAATGCGCTTACCACTATTCCCGGTAAGGCAAGTGGTAACATAATATAACGAAAAACATTAAATCTGCTACAACCATCGACCCTACCTGCATCTTCTAAGTCAGAAGGAATGTCGTCAAAGAAAGTTTTCACTAACCAGACTACAAGAGCCATCCCAAAAGTAACGTGAGAGATTATCACTGCTGAATAGTGGCCTAATATACCTATCTTTTGGAAAAGAATGTAAAGAGGTATGGCAATAGTTATTGGAGGTGCCATACGTGAGCTCAAAATAAAGAACATTATATGTTTCCTACCTACTACAGGCATTTTGGACAAACTATATGCTGCCGGAATCCCAACAATCAACGAAATAGCTACTGTCCCTAAAGCAACAATGATAGAATTTTTTAGGAATATTATGAATTCCCGGTCTATAAATATTTTTGGATAATTAGATAGAGTTGGTTTAAACAGAAACCTGATAGTAGGGGATAAAATATCAGTCCTATCTTTGAAAGATATCATTACGAACCAGAGGTAAGGCCCAAGTGCCAGTGTTACGATGACTATTGCAAGAAGTATCCAAATTGCTTCCTGCCACTTTTTTTTTCTTAACATTTGCTCCACCTTTATGATTTTATTTTCTCCCTTACCACCATGTAAAACTCTTTATTATATTTGCCACTCGTGAAAAACTTATTTGGATATACTCTTACACTTTAGAAAACTTTACGAACAGGTAAGTGACAATAAAACTTACTAAAAAAATTAGAAGTGCAAGAGTAGTTCCATAACTAAGATTCCATCGTAAAAAACCGTGCCTAAATGCATAGATAGATACAGTTTGTGTTGTCCTTCCAGGTCCTCCTTCAGTAGCAATCCAAATTTTATCAAACATCTTAAAAGCATCAATAAATCGGAGGAAAAGAACCACAGCAAATAAATTCTTAAGCATTGGCAGAGTTAAAAAAAGGAATCTTTGCCAACTTGATGCTCCATCTATCTGAGCAGCTTCAAATGGTTCCTGGGGCATTGCTAAAATACCGGCAAGGAAAATGATTGCTGCTAGAGGAGTCCATTGGTAGATGTCTAAAATAACTATGGCTATCCAAGCTAAAGAAGTTCCCAATATTGCTTTTTCAACCAAGTTAAAGTTACGAAGAATAATTCCTATTGGACCAAACTCAGAATTTAAGGCTAAGACACCCATCATACCTATTACTACAGGAGCAATCATCATAGGAATAGCTATAATTGACATCAGAAATCTACGAGCTCGCTGAAATTGTGCTAATAATAGTCCTATGCCAAGTCCTAATAATAGCTCAATTGAGAGGGCGGGAACTAAGATCTTAAATGTTGTCAAAATGCTTTCTAAAAAAACAGGGTCATTTAGTGCTTTTCGATAATTGTCTAATCCGACCCATTGGCCTCTTTGAGATAATAGAGTAAAGCTTAGGGCTCGAAAACTCTCACCTATAGCAACTAAAAAAGGTATAATATCTACTATAAAAAGCAACACCATACATGGTAGTAGCCACACCATAGCTTTTTTTGACTCTACTTCCATTAGATGCCTCCAAATCTTACAGTAATGAAAAGATTTTGCTTAATTCACAAAAGAAAGTACTCTTATTCAAATTTAAACAAAGTTCTTGTTAAAATTCTTACTTTCTGAGTATTCTCTAAGCAAGCCCACCCTAGAAAGTAGGGCAGGCTTGAGATAACTATCGATACAGACCAACTCTCTCATTGTTTCATAATGGATCTTATTTCTTGAGCCATCTTATCTATAGCTTCTTTTGGCGTCATTACACCTCGTAGGGCTTGATTGACATGAAGTTTAATTATGTCGGTTATTGGTTCTTGTTCAGGAAAAGTGGGCTTTGGAACTCGAGTTACTTCGGTATTGCCAGTTCTTGGGTTAATCGCCTCCAGATATCTTGCTGGGACACCACCTGGATCTGGGTCGCCAACGTGTCGAACTTTGATGACTTTTCCTGATTTTAAATAATAAGCAGTTGGAACATAGGGGAGTTTTCGAATTCTGGGATCGTAATAAACTGCGTCAATAGCTGACTCACCGCCACGTAGTTGTTGGGCTATTTGAACCTCAGGATGCATAACCCATTGTATAAATAACCAAGCTAACTCTGGCTTTCTTGAAGTACTAGGTATCATATATGTCCAGCCTTCGATTTGAGCTATTTTCTCTTTACCAATAGGGACACCGCTAAAAGCTACTTTACCAGCAACTACGGATTGTTCCGGGTCGCAAACGGCCCAAGTCGCATCGTCCCAATTGATCCCCATAGCCACCAGACCCTGTTGCATAGCTGCTTGTTCTTCATCCCACCCATACGTTAAAGTACCTGGAGGACAGTACTTCAGTATATCAACGTAATACTTCAAGGCTTCTATGGCTTCTGGAGAGTCAAGTATTACTGGGCCTTTAGTGTCGCCCCGTGGTTGGTCTATTACCCGGCCTCCAAAGGAATAAAGAAGATTTAAGAAACTGTACCAGGTAGCCACATGACGTTTACCAGTGATAGAAAAGCCATAGAAATCGTGATCGAGAATTTTTCCAGCTAATGTCTCTCCCTTTTTTCTAGTAAAAAATTCAGCTACATCACGCAGTTCTTTCCAGTTGATAGGAGGAGACGGAAGTTCATATCCATATTTCGCTTTGAAAACCATTCTTTCTTGCGGATTCTCAAGTAAGTCAAATCGGTACCACAAATACATAGAGATTTGGTGGAAAGGTAGCCCGTATTGTTTACCTTTATAGAAGCAAGTTTCATATAGCCATTTTCGATTAATAAAGCCTTTTTCTAAATCAAGGTTAGGATCCCTAAGTTTTGTCTCATTAACAAACTTGTCCAGTGGTTGTATCCATCCCAACTCTACATATCGACCTAACTCTCTATGTGGGTTATCAAGTAAATCATAAATACCTGTTTTGCCCACAAGATCTGTTGTGGTTCTTTCTACTACTTCTTCATGACCGTACATTTCAATAATAACTTTAACACCTGTTATTTTCTCGAATTCTTTCTTAACCTCTTCTAGAGCTTGTAAAGGGGGAAGACTCTCACCAATCATCCGAAGTGTTTTTCCACGCCAAGGCTCAGTTGCTTCCTTCAGTGACCAGGCAAATGCTGAATAACTATACCCACCAATCATTATAAGTAATGAACTAAATACAATTAGCAAACATTTTATTTTTCTCTTCATTTTAGCTCCTTTCTTCGTGCTATTAATTAGGAGTAGATAAAGTGTATTGTTTTGGTAGCCTTAACTTTATCTACTACTTTTCCCTGACACCCCATACTCTTGTTAGGTAGAAGTAGGTATCCACAGGAAGAACGATCTTACCTGAATTGGTAGCTACTACCGGTATTAGGTTCTGGACATCTGTATAGTAGTAAATAATTCTGTGTTCTTTACAAATTTCATAGAGGAAGTGATAAAACTATCTTAAAAAGAGAGCAATAAGATTTGTGGTAACTTACAGGAATAATCTGATGAGAGAAATCCGCCACAGTGTGAAATGATCTCCATGTCTTTATTCACCAAATATACCTTTCTACAAATCCACTCTGAGAAAAATTAGGTGCTTATCTTTGGGGATAGAACAGCATTAAGGTATTCTCTTACCGCGAAGCAAAGGAAATTTTTAACATCATTGATTTCGGTAAGAACCCTTAATCCACAACTCTTAGAGGTGATTTGCTACGAGATAATAAGAACTCCCATCAGCACTATCAAGGGTGCTAAATTGTTTTTTCCTTGGAAAGTAAGATAGCCAGGTTCTTCGGTATTGCCCCTTCTGAGGAGTTGCTTAGAAAGACTACAAAACACAAGGAGTCTCACAGAGGTCAATCTCAACTAAACTACGTAATTCACCGCATCGCTATATTCCAAATTGGACAAGCAGAAAAGGAAAAACAAAGAATTCTGTTGCAAGAACCTATTATCTGAAAAAGCTCGTCAAGTAGGAGACCAAAAAGTAGGCGATAGCCTCATCCTGAACGTTGTACGATATTGTGATATCCTCTACGTTATTGAGTATAGGGTGTCACAACCTAAAGAATATTCACCTCTTTAACAGCAGATGCCGCTGTTAAATGATCTTTGAGAAAGAACGACGAGAAAATAAGGAGTTTCTTCTCGCACAAGACACTCATACATGCTAACTAGAGAATAATCACTCAATTTTTTGCTTTGGTACAACATTAAACTCATAAATTTATCAAAGATGCTGACAAATAGCAACTTTCCAAAGATAGCCTCGTAAAATTGATCTATGATTTTCTCATTAACCGTTATAGCCCCACCTCAAAACAGGACGTCTCATATAATTGGACTTATCTATACTTCTTCTTTCCTTTATTTCTTTTTTTTCTCTTGGGGTTTCTTATGTTTTGCCTTACTGCCTCTTATAAGGCTCGGTATCCTTCTGCGGTATACCTTGAATTCAAAAAATTTCCCTACAAAATACTCACGAGAATAAACAATAGGTTGATCGTTTTGATCCGTATCTATCTGTTCTATAACGAACAAAGCTGCATCCTTTTGCAAATCCAACTTCTCAGCAATATCTGGACAGGTTACAGCGAATAGTCGAGCTGTACTGTCTTTGATAATCTGTTCACACCCTTCCTCCAAAAAAGTATATATAGATTCATATTGTTCGAGATCTTCGATATTTAAAGCTTTTAGACTAAGAATCCACCAAGGAATTACATCTATAGTATAGGCAACAGGCTGATCATCGGCAGTACGAATTCTCTCTATCACTACAACCTCACTACCTTTTTCGATTTTAAGTTTGTCAGCTAAAAAAAGATTTGCTTTTTCTCTTTTGATTTTCTTTCTGAGGGTACCACTTTTATAACCCATAGTTTCGATCATTTCTGTAACTCCGATATTCGCCTCTAATATACTTGTAATCCGTCTCTCCGCTAAGAAAGTCCCCTTCCCCTGGGACCTAAAGACAAACCCATCTTCCTCCATTGCTCTCAAAACTTCTCTTATTGTTATGCGACTCACATTAAAAATCTCACTGAGTTCTTGTTCCGAGGGTAGCTTATCTCCCGGTTTATAACCTTTCTCTTTGATCCACAACTCTAATTCTTCTCTTACTACCATAAATAATGGAGGGGTTCTCTTTGCCATTTAATCCTTCCTAAGCAATAATTAAATTCTTTTAGGCCTCTCAGCCTGATTTTTTAACTCTTCTTGTAGCTCTTCTAAAGCCTTTTTGGCTGTCCATTTTTCTCTTATAACTCGCGACAACGCCCTTGTTATTACAAAAGGGTTCTCATGTAAGAAAATATTTCTTCCCACCGAACAGCCCACTGCACCCACGTTTATACCCTGTTCCATACGCTCTAAAAGTTCTCTATCAGAAACCTTATGCCCTCCTGCAATCACTACAGGTATAGGAGATACTGCTTTTACTATTTTGGCAAATTCTTCTTGGCTTCCAGGCCAATTTGTCTTTATAATATCTGCCCCAAGCTCCGCACAGATACGAGCGTTATAAAGAAGATAATCGGCTCCAAATTTTTTTTGCTCTCCTTTAGGCATATAGATATTAGGATACTCAGCTTCTGCAATAAAAGGAATCCCTAATGCCTCACATTCTGCACCAACCTTTGCTGTAAATTCTATTGTAGACTTATCCTGACCGGTAGCCAAAGCAACATAAACTACTACCGCATCTGCTCCAAAGCGTAGAGCCTCCTCTACGCTGCCAATCTCACAGGTCAAATTCTTTTCGGGATGCCTTGCACTGGTTGCTGTAAGCATTAAAGCCAAAGAAGTATCTTTTTTAAACTCAGAGATACAAATCCGTGCATAGTTTCTTCCTAACATAAAAACATTTGCTCCACCCCTTACTGCGTCCCTTACCAAATTCCGCATATTCGCTAAAGGATCAAGAAAGTCTGGAGAAGTCATACCGTGATCTAATGCACAAATAATACAGGCATTGTATTCATCAATCAATCTTTTCATACGTATCTCTTTACCCAGAAGTGACATTTTCTCCTCCTTATCTTTAAATAATGAGTTCATAAGATTCGCTTGTCTTTAAGGTTTTGGTGCACAACTCCATGAGAGGTAAGCTATACTCTCTCCAATATTTATTAACATATGTGGACGAGCTGGAGGTACCAGAATTGCGTCACCTTCTGCTAGCTCGTAATATTCACCAGAATCAGGAAAATGAACAAGTACACGTCCTTGAATCACAAAGAAAACCTCCTCTGCTTCTTTATGACCTTTATCTATCTCTCCTTTCTGCCCCGGATGAAGGACAGAAGTTCCGAAGGTTATCTTGCCAGTAGAGAAATACTCTCGGCAGTATTCACTACCCTCCATGAAATTTCTAGCCTCTTGTTTTTTTCTAACTATAATATCCTTAGGCATAGTTTTCTCTCTCAGCAGTTATTACTTAGTACACCTCAAATAAGCTACACAAATCTTCATAAAGTTTCACGTACATTTTGTAAAATTTTCTATACAATTCCTTGACTTCTTCCTGAGGAGTAAAACGATCTTTTAGTCGGACTACTTTTTCCACCGCTTCCTCTACACTGGACCAAACACCGGTTGCTGTACCTGCAAGTATAGCTGCACCTAAGCAAGCAGCGTCTTCATATTCTGTGGTAACAAGAGGACGTTCTGTAAGATCGGCTTTTATCTGTGACCATAACCTACTTCTTGCTCCTCCTCCCAAAGAACGTATCTCAGATACCTTGATTCCTAAATCTTCAAGTGCATCGATGTTTCTACGTATGGCAGCTGCAAGAGACTCCATTATAGCTCTTATTACATGTCCTTTAGTATGACGTAGAGTAAAACCATATAAAACACCTTTTGCCTTAGGATTTACCTCCGGAGCCATAGCTCCTTGAAGATGAGGAAGGAAAATAAGTCCTTCTGACCCGGGAGGTGTTTTTGCTGCCTCTGCACCTAAGATATTGTAAGAGTCCTCACTGATTCTTTCTGCTACCGATTTTTCCTCTTGACAAAACTTATCCCTGAACCACCGTAGAACCATTCCTCCTGTTGTAAATGTATGAGCCATATATTTATTCGGTAAACCATGGTAATGGCAAGGCATCCTCCGGTTAGGATCTACAAAAGGTTCATTTACTGTCGCACAAATGGCCAAAGCTGCACCTATATTTTCTGAAATTATCCCTGGTTTGATATTTCCCACCCCAATTGCCCCACATGCTTGATCTAATGCCCCCGTAGTAATCAAAGTATTTGTTGAAAGGCCTAACTCAGATGCCACCTCTTTTTTTATTGGACCAATTAGCTCCCCTGGTTCTTTCATTTCAGGTAACTTACCTTCATCTATACCAAGAAAATCCAACATCTCACCCCACCACTTTTTCTCTCGAATATCCCAGTAAGTAGTCGAACACAACAAGGAACCTTCAGAGACAAAGTATCCTGTCATTCGATAGATAAAATAGTCTTCAATTAGTAAAAACTTAAAGATCTTTTTAAATACCTCAGATTCGTGCCTCTTTAACCAAAGAATCTTGGCAGCTGGCCAAGTTGGAACCATTTCCACCTGACCAGTCCGTCTATATACATTTTCATTCTTGAACGCCTCAGCGAGAATCTCGGCTTCTTTCTCTGCCCGACTGTCCAACCAAACAATAGCAGGACGTAAAGGGTTCCCCTCCTTGTCAATAACAATGAGAGTTTCTCCTTGTGCAGAAACTCCCATGCATTTTATATCCCCAGAGGGTACTTTGCTTTTATTTAGAACCTCTTTTAGCCCCCTTTTGAAAGAGTCCCAATAGACTGAGACCTCTTGTTCTACTATCCGAGGAGAGGGTGTTGAAAGCTCATATTCCTGAGTAGACTTTTCTAAAAGATTACCTTGCTCATCAAATAATGATACCTTTATTGCTGTTGTGCCCAAATCATAGCCAATTATGTAAGTCATGTTTTGTCTCTCCGTATGACTTAACGTATAGAGATCAGTCGTCTAACAATTTGACTTATATTGTAACTCATATTCCTATTTTTGTCAAGAGGAGTTAGTCCCACAATAATAAAATTTATTTGACAAATTATGCCATAAAAGCTTGTCATATGGCCGAGAGGGCTCTAAATTCGTCAACAAAATATCCAAATCACACTAAAATCAACGAAAAAATTTTTGGTAAAATTAGCTCTGGATCATTAATTTAGAGAAGAGGTTGATTTTTTATTCAGGGTTAACTTAGAGGGAGAAGGAGTTGCCCTTCGGGGCAAAAAACACTACCT
>JAGHCO010000190.1 GCA_021160405.1 Candidatus Aerophobota bacterium | reverse complement strand
GGATATAATTCTCTTGCTTCCAAATAACTCACAGTAATCCAATCCTCTCTTTAAATAAAGTAAAGCTACATAAGCATCTAAATCGAATTTCTCCTCTCTTATCCTTTTTATCTCTTTGACTATCTCAGAGATTTCCTGAGTATGATCTTTCCCATTAGAAGAGTATATTCGAGGATTACTTGCGGAAGGAGAGGTTATTATCTCCAGATCATCCTTCACCTTAGTAGGGTAATTATCAATATTAATTACTATGGAAAATCGGTCTAAGATAGCATCATCCATTTCAAAGGTTCCCCCATATCTTTCATTAACCACATTCGCTGAAGCAATAGTTATATGGAACCCCTCACCCAGAGTAACAGGTTTTCCATCGTACTCTATATATCCATCACACATATGGAAGAATTCATTTTGAACTATAGGGGGGGTTCTGTTAATTTCATCAATTTGGGTCAGGGGGGCTCTAACTTTTTCGGAGAGTTCTTTTTTAAGTTTCTCAATATTAAATAACTCGTAGAGTTCCTTGGTCTTCATATCTGGTCTTGCCCTTATATAAGTCCCCCTATTTCCAAACAGACAGCTATTTATATCCTGCATTAACTGAGTTTTCCCCTCTCCTCTCTCTCCAATAAGAAGTATATTTAACTCACCTATAATTGCTGCTTTTACCACATCTTCCACACTTAAACTTACCCCTAAATTAACCACTTCAGTGGAGTTTCTATATACAGGAAAATGCGGCAGCTTTCTTACCTTTTCTAAAAGCTTTTGGTATCTCATTGCTTATCTTTATATATTTAAACTTAGAGTTTAGCGTTAAAGTATCATAGCAAATTTAAAAAAACTGTCAAAATTTAGAAGAGGCAAAAGGCAATTATAGTAATGTGTAATATGTAATATGTAATGAGTAATGTGTTAACGAAATGAACATCGCACGAGATAAACAAGATCAGGGTAAATCAGTGGCTAAATAATTACGAACTAATTTGGTAAACTCCGAAATAGAATCCACTACAACATCGGCATTCTCTGAGAAAGATTGGTTATTACTCCTCAACAGAGCAGTTATTACCCCAGCTTTTCTTCCAGAGATCATATCAAACTCATAATCTCCCAGGAATATTGTTTCTTTTGGTGATATTTCCATTTTCCTGCATGCCAGGAGCACCGGTTCTTTGGCTGGTTTAGGGGGAGCATCCTCGCGACTAACTATTCCATTAAAACTTAATTTAAATCTGTTTAAAATTATACAAATTGATTTTTTACTATTTCTGGTTACTATAGACCTTTTAATTCCTCTTTGCTCAAGAAATTTAAAAAGTTCGGTTATGCCACTGGTAAGTGTGCAGTTAAGAGCTGCTTTTTTCTCATGTTTTTCTAAAATTTTCCAAGCTCGAGCCCTCTTTTCCTGGTTTTTTATATTGTTTATACCCTCAAGAATAGGCTTTTTCTCCTGCGAGCCAAAAATTTCTCTGCTAATTAAGCGAAAATCAAGATGGGATTTAACTAAAACTCCATCAAGATCAAAGATAATTCCTTTAATCTTATTTTTTCTCTTTTCTTTATTTAACCAGATCAATTTAGTTTCCTTATCGAAATTAGCTTACTAAACTTTTTATAATAGTTTTTATTTTCTGGTGATGACTGCCTTCCCAGTATATCCTACCACAAACAGGACAACGGTAAAAAGAGGAGTTTGAATTAAAGGGGTGCAAAGGCACCTTATTTTTAATCTCTGATTTATCCTTGATTTTCTCCACCAACTCATTACAGTAAACGCATCGTGAGAAAAGATTGCTCCAGGGGTCCAGATTAAACTCCTTTACCAAATATTTCAGCTGTTGATAAGGATCAGAATGGGAGAGAAAAACGCATTTATCTTTCTTAAGAGTTAACGCCAGGCGAGCGTCCATAGTTAAGATTATTCTTTTCTCTTCCCTTGCCCTTTTAATAAGTTCAGGGTCAGAAATTGAGGAAAAATAGAGAGTGTCAAATCCCATTATTCTGAGCCATCTGGCTAACTTCCCCAGCATAGAGTCAGCAATAAACCTAAGAGCCATTGGTATCTATAAATTCTTCAATAAAGTCGACAGAGAAATTTCTCTCATCCTTACTCTAAATATATCAGAAAATTTAGTAACCAATTTCTCTGCAACTTCTTCTACTTTAATATTTCTACTTAAAATTCTCTTCATAGAGGTCATAATTTGCGCCTCCATACCACAAGGCTGAATTAAATTAAAATAGCTAAGCTCAGTATTTACATTAAGGGCAAATCCATGCAGAGTAATCCATCTTCTCACTTTAATTCCAATAGAGGCAATCTTTTTTCTGTCTACCCATACCCCTGTTAAACCATTTATCCTTTCCGCCTCAATTCCAAATTCCTTTAAGGTTCTAATTAACACCTCTTCTAAGTATCGAAGATACAGATGGAGATCCTTTAAGTAAAAATTTAAGTCCAAAATAGGATATCCTACTAACTGACCTGGTCCATGGTAGGTTACTCTTCCTCCTCTTCCAATGTAAAAAATAGAGATTCCCCTTTTCTTTAATTTTTCAGAATTAACTAAAATTTCATCTTCCTCTCCCTTCTTTCCCACAGTAATAGTATGAGGGTGCTCAAGCAAAAGTAAAACATCTCTATCTAATTTTTTCCCCCATTTAGCCTGGAAAATTCTTTTCTGCAAATGCCAGGCCTTTTCATACTCAATTTTTTTTAAGTTAACTATAAGGCACTCTCTTGCTTTCAACTAAGAGCCCCGATGAAAATTCTCTATGACAAACTCAGCCATTATTCTAAAAACTCGCCAGCTATCCTCAACAGTGAGACTCTTCTCAACTTTTTCTTTTCTCATAATTTACCTTTCTAAGGTTATCTTATCCTTAATTCTTTCAAACTTTGCCTCTCCTATTCCAGGAACTTCCTTAAGCTGGGAAAGGCTCTTAAACCCTCCTATTTTTTCTCTATATTCGACAATTCTTTGAGCAAGCACAGGACCTATCCCAGGAAGAAAGGCTAAATCAGCGGGGAAGGCTTGATTTAAATTAATTTTCCCCTCCGGGATACTAATTTCTTCGCCTTCTCTTACGGGAAAATTTAAGTTTATTTTAGTCAAATTAGCCCAGGGAAGAGGACCTCCTGCTTTCTTAACAGCCTCCCTTACACAGATTTCTTGAGGGATATTATACCACCCTGGTTTTTTAACTGCCCCGGTAATTTTTACTCTAACTAAACTTGGAGAAAACGCACCTGGCGAGTGAGGAATTCCTCCTAAAAGTTTTATCCCCAAACCAATGAGAAAAGCAGCTAAGATAAAGAAAAGAACAAGTTGCTCATCTCGGGTAAGATTCCACATTTCTATCCCCTCTTACCTTTTGTCTTTAGCCTCTTTTTAACGTTGAACGTCGAACTTTGAACTTGTTTTCAACCAACTAACCGACTCCACTTTTTACCCTTAGCCCTTTACCTCTTTACCCTGCTACAATATTCACCAGCTTAAGAGGAACATGGATTACTCTTTTTATAGATTTACCCTGGATGTATCTTTTAATTCTTTCTCTATTTAAAGCCTCCCTCTCTACTGTTTCTCTTCCCTCACTTATAGGGATAACCATTCTATCTCTTATCTTTCCATTAACTTGAATAACAATGGTAACCTTATCTTTTTTAAGGAACTTATCTTCATATTCAGGCCAGGGATGCTTAGATAAATCGCCTCTGTATCCTGTCCTTTCCGCCAGCTCCTGACAGATATGAGGAGTAAAGGGATATAGAAGCAAGAGAAGAACCTGCAAGGACTCCTTATACATGAGGCTACCCTTAAAAGAGTACCCGTAGAGAAAATTTACCAGCTCCATAAGAGAAGCCAAAGCTGTATTGAAATGAAAACGCTGCTCTATATCCTCGGTAACTTTCTTTATAGTTTTGTGAATCATTCGCTGAAGCTCAATTTCTTCTTTGTTTTTTGTAGAAGAGTAAATTTTTTCAAATTTCCAAAATTTCCATTGTCTCTCTCCCTCATAAGTTGCTTTTATTCTTAAATTAGAGGTAACTAATCTCCAAACTCTATTTAAGAAACGATATATTCCTTCTAGCCCTTCTTTCTTCCACTCTAAATCAACCTCAGGAGGAGCGGCAAATAAAATAAATCCTCTTACAGCATCTACTCCATATTCTTTAATCATCTGTCCAGGATCGACAATATTTCCCTTGGATTTAGACATTTTAGCCCCATCCTTTATTACCATTCCCTGAGTGAGCAACCTACTAAAGGGTTCTCCTACTTTAACAAGTCCTAAATCCCTTAGCGCTTTAGTAAAAAAACGAGAGTACAAAAGATGTAAAACTGCATGTTCTATCCCTCCAATATACTGGTCTACCGGCATCCAGTAATCTACTTCTTCTCTGGTAAAGGGAAGATGATCACCTCTTTGGCTGGCATACCGCAAAAAATACCAGGAAGAGTCTACAAAAGTATCCATAGTATCAGTTTCTCTTACTGCTTCTCTTCCACATTTAGGGCACAGACACTTTACAAAAGAATCAATCTTTTTTAAAGGAGAGCCTCCTTTGCCAGTAATTTGGACATCAAAAGGCAGCTTTACAGGAAGATTCTCTTCTGGAACAGGCACCACACCACATCGGGAACAGTAAACAATGGGAATGGGAGTGCCCCAGTATCTTTGGCGGGAGATACACCAATCGCGCAATTTATAGTTTACTTTATGAGTTGCCATTTTCTGCTCAAACATCCACTTGCTAATTTTCTTCCTGGCAAGCTCGCTTGAAAGACCATTAAACTGAGCTGAGTTTACCATTATACCCTCCTCCATGTAAGCCTCTTTCAAACTATTCTGATTATGGTTCCAATAAGGAGGAGATACAACAACTCTTATAGGCAAACCATACTTTTTAGCAAACTCAAAATCTCGCTCATCATGAGCAGGAACAGCCATAATAGCTCCTGTCCCGTATTCCATTAAAACATAATTAGCTATCCAGATAGGAATTTTCTCTTCATTTACTGGATTTATTGCCCACAGACCGCTGATAATACCTCTTTTCTCTACATCCCCTTTAATTAACTGTTCCCTTTTCATTCTCTCTACTTCTTTTTCAATCTTCACATTTTTCCTAATAGCTTCTTTAACTAAAGGATGATGAGGAGACAAAACAAGATAAGTGGCTCCAAAGATGGTATCCGGACGGGTAGTAAACACAGGGATTTCCACAGAATTTTCTGTTAGTTTAAATTTAATCTCCATTCCCTCACTTCTGCCAATCCAGTTAACTTGCATTTTTTTTACTGTAGGAGGCCAGTGAGCTAAATTCTCAATTTCTTCTAAAAGCTCCTCAGCATATTCGGTAATTTTAAGAAACCACTGGGTAAGTTCCTTCTGTTGAATGAGCGAACCACATCGGTAGCATCTATTATTTATTACCTGTTCATTAGCTAAGACAGTCCTACAGGTAGGGCACCAATTAGCTAAAGCTTTTTTTCGATAAACTAATCCTTTCTTGTAAAACTTAATAAAAAACCACTGGTTCCAGCGATAATAATCCTCATCACAGGTAATAACTTCCCTTTCCCAATCATAAGAGATCCCCAACTGCTTTAACTGACCTTCTAAAATCTTGATATTGCGATAGGTCCATTCTCGGGGATGAATCCCTTTCTCTATGGCAGCATTTTCAGCAGGCAAACCAAAAGCATCAAAACCAATGGGATGAAGGACATTAAATCCTCTCATCCACTTATATCGAGCGAGAACGTCTCCGATAACATAATTGCGTACATGCCCCATATGAATACTTCCCGAGGTATAGGGAAACATTTCCAGGAGGTAATACTTTTCTTTGTCTTTTTTTAATCGAGAAGAAAAAGTTCTATTAACCTCCCAGTATTTTTGCCATTTTTTTTCAATTTCTTGTGGTTTGTATTGAAGATTCATTTATTCATCCTGAAAGTAGTTTAATTTTGGAGCCGACGATAGGATTTGAACCTACAACCTGCTGATTACGAATCAGCTGCTCTACCTTTGAGCTACGTCGGCTGGTTTTTTTAATATTATCAAATAAAGCTTCACTGTCAATAGAACTCTACAATTTCTGTGAATTTTAATTTGTATTTACAGATTTAATTCGGACTATTGACAAAAAATATAATAGTGTTATAATAACAAATGATATTTTGTGATTTTGGTAATCAGAGTAACTAACATATGGATAGCTGAGACCTGCCTATTTTCTCTATAGTAGCTTGTCCTAAAAGTAGCTTACCCTGACAACAAAAATTTACTTGATTATTATTTATTTAATTAATCGTAATAGGGTATCCAGCAGCACTTTTATTTTATAGTTTACCTATTAGATATTTAGACATCTAACAGGGTAAACAGAAATGGAGAAAATATACACTACCTTTTCGGCAGTGGAAAAAGGAGAAAAGATGAGTAAAAAACTCTATGTAGGAAACCTTTCCTACAAGGCAACTGAAGGTGATCTTAAAGATCTCTTCAAGGAATTTGAGACAGTAACCGAGGTTAATTTAGTTACTGATCGGGCTACTGGAAGGTCTCGAGGCTTTGGTTTTGTAGAATTTAGCTCTAGTGATGATGCGGACAAGGCTGTCAAGTCTCTTAATGGAAAGATGCTTCAGGGTAGAGAAATCGTTGTTAACGAAGCTCGACCTCCAAGAAACAGAAGCTCTCGACGGTGGTAATATTCTTCTGTAGAGGCAAAAACATAGATTGTAACAGTTTAACAGAAACAATCTAAATGTAAGGTGAAATGGTGGTTGATTGAAGCTACAAGGTTGGTAATGAACTTTATATCGCTGAAACAGCCACCATTTCATAAGAAAAAACGGTACACTTTATATCTTATTCATATAATGTCACATATTTCTATATTAAGAAAGGATTGATTATAAGTCTCATCATTTATAGAAATCAAATAAAGTCATTAATTCTTAGATTTGTTATGGGTATTGTTGTAAAGATTGTTATTGAACAAAATGTATATAAGGTAGTTGGGAAGCAAATATTTTTAAATTTGGTGATTCGTAGATTGTTTCATAGGTTCTTCTTTCAAAAAATCCTGTGTTATATTGTGGCGATAAAAGCTCCCAGTTGGCTTATCCAGTTAGTTCTATTCCTTATCTATAGAAGTAGTAGAACTACCATTGTGGGTGAGGAGAATCTAAAGAAAATTGAGAAGGAGAAACAGAGAGTTATCTTTGCTTTCTGGCATGGTAATTATACGTTACTACTTGTTTCTCTACGTATGAGGAACGCTGTGGCGTTAGTTCATTTATCCTTTCGGGGAAACTATATAGCTCAATTATTTTCTGCATTTAACTATCATATAGTACGGACATCTAAGAGTGGAAGATCAATATTAGAACTTGTTAGGGCAATTAAACAGGGTTATTCAGGATTCATCGCCGTTGACGGTCCCCACGGGCCACCTCATAAAACTAAATTAGGGACAATCTACATTGCTCAGAAAGCAAGAGCTAAAATTGTCCCTCTAACAATAGAGGCTCGTAGAGGATTTGCACTGAGTAGACGATGGGATAATCATTTTATTCCCCTACCTTTTAATAATATTACCGTATTTATTGGTAAATCCATAGACGTAAAGCCTGGTGATTCTCTCGAGGCAAAAGGAGAAGAAGTAAATAAGTCTCTTCTTGAATTAACCAACGCGAGAGGAAAAGACGCTCACTTTTCCTCCCATAGCTACTAAAGTATTTTCGATCCAGATTGGGTGATTTCTAAATAATTACATTCATAATTTATCAATCCCATGTTGCTTGAGCCACTCTTCAAAATCTGCTTTTTGATCAAAAAGTTCTTTGTCATAATTTTCCTCTAACTTTTTTATTTGTTTGGCAAGTTCGGGTTGTTTTGCAACAAGTTCGTTTATATTTTTTTCAAACTCATCGCTCATTTTAGATAAATCACCTAAATCAATGTCTATATCCAACAATTTAACCAGTCTCATAGCTATCGCTTTTATCCCTTTTGGGTTTTGAGCTTGCACGTAGATTGGTATTTCAGCAACAAAGCTTACCATTTCTATCCCTCTCTCTTTTGAAAATTTAGTAAGTAAAGTAACAATACTAGCCGGTCCCTCATAGTTTGTAAATTTGACATCATAGTTTTTAAGCTCTGACTTTTGCTTTTCACTGGAGAAGGAACAAGATATTCTCACCTCCCTTGTGTGGGGAGTTGGTCCAGCAACACTGCCCACAAAATACATTTTTTTAATATCAAATTCCTTCGCCAACTCAAACATGCAGTTTGCATACCCATCCCATTCAATATTTGGCTCTTTACCTAAGAAAAGAATTAAGTTATTCTTCTCATCATAGAAGAATTCATTTTTGGGGTATTGGAAATCTGTTAAAAGGCCATTTTGAATTTTAGTGTAAGGCCTGAACTGAGTCACTTGTTGCATCGTACCTGGCAAATTAAAAATATAAAAATTTTTAGAATCTATCTCAGCAATTTTTTTTGCCTTTAACTTATTCCTCAAGTATTCTACTGAACCTGTAGATACATTTCCTCCATTCATCCACCCTGAAAAACCTAACACCATCCGTGGAGTTTTAAAACTTGGTTTTTCATAAATGATAAGATTTTCCATTTTTTCCTCCTTTTAAAAGATATTTAACAAATTTTAGCAAATTTATTACTCATTAGCAACTTGCTTGACATTTTTTAAGGGAAGTGATATAATTTACTAAGTTTTGTCAATAAATTACTATAAAGAGGTGTATAGGTGTCAGAAGAAGGAATAGTCAAATGGTTTGATGACCGCAAAGGTTATGGGTTTATTGCACGAGCGGATGGGAAAGATGTTTTTGTACACTTTTCCAACATTGCCCAGGAAGGATTTAAGAGTCTAAAGGAGGGTGATAAAGTATCCTTTGACGTACAGGAGACCGAGCGGGGCCCTCAGGCAGTTAATGTAGTGAAACAGGGATAGTGTAGAAACAAATGGTCCGGCTGAATGATTATAGTTGGAGTTAAAAGTTAAGCTTTTGTCTTTAATTATAGGATTTCAGCCGGGATACCAACGTAAATATCATTTTAAAATAAAGGTGAGATCGTTCTTTAAGAATATCCAAAGCTCTTTAGCAAAACTAAACTATTACAGTAATTCTTTCTACCTTAGAAAGGCTCTCGATGATAGCTTCAACCATCGTATTGGACACTGTCAATATCTTTTTTTAGCGACATTTATTTCCCTATTATTCCTTTTATAGGTCCTGCCTTATTTGCTTGCCTCTGCCAAACATAGTGTGGTTTGGGAGCATGGTTCCATTTTAGCGAAAAGGGAGAGTTTATCAAGGATAATTCCTTTTGATGAGTTATCCCTTAAGTTTCAGGAAAAGTTTTGGGGCTGCCCTGGGCAAGTGGTGTTTTCCAACGTTGAGGTTCAGTTCTACTTATATCTTTATACTGTGGCTTGGTAGGATTTGTCCGCTTTGGGACATGAATTCCTGAGAGAAACTTTCGCGTTAGAACTCATAGATCTGCCTTGATCGCTCCGGATTTTTGGAAAGCAATCTCGGCAGCCCTGTTAGATGCTTGCTATCTAATAGGATGGGCAGCAAATTATATGGTTTAATGCGGGCTTCTTGACCAATGAAAATATTTTTGCTATATTAACAATCCAAGAAAAATTAACTACTGAGGAGCTAAGTAAAGGGCAAATGAGTAGATGCATAAGTAAGTGGAAGAGGTTAAGGGCAATTAGTTGAGTCAATTGAAAACAAGTTCTACGTTAGAAGTTTGATATCGGTTTAAACGGGATGAACCAAACAGACCAGATAGACCAAAAAGGCAAAATTAATAAGACCATCATCGCACGGAAAGGATGAAATAAACGAATGCATGAGATAAACAAAATCAACGAGAAGGATTATCAGTGAATAAAGGCAAAAATATAAAAAAAGATTTGGTTTCCTCTTCCATAAGTAAATATCTGAAAGAGATAGGTAAAACTCCTCTCCTTACACCTGATGAGGAACAAAGATTAGCTATTAAGATAAAGGAGGGAAAGGAAAAATTAACTTACCTTGTTATGAGATTAATTAAAGTTACTCAAAAATATCCAAAGATAGCTGAGTCTTTCAAAATGGGTGGTAAAGACATCGAAGATTTAGAATATATCAAAAACAATATTGACAAAGTCAGGGAAATAGCTGACTTTTTAGAGAAAAGAAAAGAGGAAATCTATCGTATCTTTGGCAGTGATCAGAGAAAAGTGAAAGAGCTTTTCCAGCAAATGGAAGATGTCAAAGCTGAGTATGAGTGGAATAGAAAGAAAATGATGAAAGCCAACCTAAGATTAGTAGTGAATTTTGCTAAAAAATATATTGGTAGAGGCGTTTCTTTCTCAGATCTTATCCAGGAGGGAAATATAGGTCTTTCCCGTGCTGTGGATAAATTCGATTATCGAATAGGAAAACGTTTCAGTACTTATGCCAGTTGGTGGATACGTCAATCTTTATCTCGAGCAGTTACTGATCAATCCCGGGCTATTCGCCTGCCGATTCATATAGTCCATCTATTAAAGAAATTAACTGTGATTTCTCGAGAATTGGAACAAGAGTTAGAGAGAGAACCTACTCCTGAAGAGATTGCTGAAAGAGCTAATATATCCTCGGAAAGGATTAAGGAGATATTAGGGCTAACTCAAAATACTGTGAGTTTTGAAACACCTGTAGGTGAAGATAAAGATACTCCTATGATTGATTTTATTCCCAACGCTACTTTTCCTCCTCCAGTATACGAGGTTACACTTAACATGTTAAAAAAGGAAGTAAGGGATCTCTTGGAAAAAATAGTAACTAATCCACGAGAGTTGGAAATTTTAAAGCTCAGATTTGGGTTGGAAAAAGAAGGAGGGTATTCTTTAAGGGAAATTGGGAAAAGATATGGCGTGAGCAGGGAAAGAATTAGACAAATTCAAGAAAGAGCTCTTAAGAGATTACGTGCTCCGGCAGAGGAAAGAGGACTAAGAAGCTATTTAGAGCTACTTGATCATTTGAGATCTCAACTTAAAGAAACTTACACCACCAAATGAGGAGCCATTTATATTATGCAAGTTGGGATTATAGGTTTACCTAACGCTGGTAAATCTACTCTTTTTAATGCTCTTACTAAGGGGGGAGCTCGAGTAGCTAATTTTCCTTTTTGTACTATTTCTCCTAATGTGGGGATGACCTCTGTCCCCGATCCTCGCTTAGAAAAATTGGGTAAATTGATAAATCCCCAAAGGGTCACTCCGGCAGAAATCGAGTTTGTAGATGTGGCAGGATTGGTTAAGGGGGCCCATCAAGGTGAGGGATTAGGAAATGAGTTTTTGAGTAAAATAAGAGGGGTGGATGTGTTAGTAGAAGTAGCAAGATGCTTTGAAGAGGGAATATCACATCCTGAGGGAACTGTTAATCCGGTTAGAGATATACAGATTATAGAACTGGAACTTTTTCTCTCCGACTTAGAAATAGTTCAGCGAAGATTGACAAAATTAAATAAATTAGTAAAGTCAGGAGTTAAAGAAGCTAAGGAGAAATTAATAATAATGGAAAAATTAAAAGATGCTCTGGAGAAAGGGGAATCTCCAAAAATGATATGTTCAAAAGAAGAGCAAAAATTGATAAAGGAGGAAGGATTACTCTCTTTAAAACCAATAATCTACGTAGCTAATATTGGAGAGGAAGACTTAAATTTTCCCTCTTCTTCATTGGTTAATTTGAGGAAATATATTCTTGAGAAAAAAGAAAGGATGATAGAGGTCTGTGCTCAACTGGAAATGGAGCTAAGAGAGTTCCCTCTTGAAGAACAAAGGGAGTTTGTTGAGAGCATGGGAATAAAAATAAAAGGTACAGACCAACTTGTAGAAGAAGCTTACCATTTATTAAATTTAATAACTTTTTTTACCGTTACAGGGGGTGAGGAAGTAAAAGCCTGGCCAGTAAGGAAAGGTACTTCCGCCCTTCAGGCAGCAGGAAAGGTTCATTCTGACATGCAAAAGGGATTTATCCGAGCAGAGATAATTACTGTATCTGAACTCCTAAGATTCAAGTCTTTAAAGAAAGCCAGAGAAGAGGGAAAATTAACTGTGGAAGGAAAAGATTATTTGGTAAAGGATGGGGATATTATCCACTTTAGATTTAATTAAGGAGAGAGGAATGTCCATATATGATATGACTTTTGCCTTTAGTTCTCAGGCGGATGAGGAGAAAAGGGAGGAGTTGTTGAAAAAAATTGAAAGTTTTATTGGACAAAACCATGGCAGGGTAGAAAAAATTAACCGGTTGGGTAAAAGAAAATTTGCCTATGATGTAGGCAAGGAAAAAGAGGGATTCTTTGTAACTTTAGTCTTTCAAATAGAACCTGCTCTTGTAAGAGATATATATAAATTTGTTAATTCTGAGGACTTTGTAACGAAATTAATGCTTATAAAGAAGAAAAGATCATCTTTGAAAAATTTTGATCAAGAAGGAGAAAAAAATGTCCGCTCTAAACAGAGTAATACTGATAGGCAACTTAACTCGGGAGCCAGAGCTTCGCTACACACCTGATGGTACACCGGTAGCCAGTTTTACTTTAGCTGTGAATCGCCCTTTTATTAACCAACAGGGTGAGAGAGAGACTGATTTTATTCCAATAGTTATCTGGCGAAAGCAGGCGGAAAGATGCTCGGAGTATTTAACAAAAGGCAGTCAGGTAGCTGTGGAGGGAAGACTTCAAATTCGCTCCTACGAAGATAAAGATGGGATTAGGAGAAGGGTAGCTGAGGTGATCGCCAGGAGAGTAGAATTTTTGCAGAGATTAAAGAAATCCTTTGGAGAAGAAATCGCAGATGAGAAAGTAGAAAATGAGATAAATAAAGTTTCTTTGAGTGGAGAAGAAATGGAAAAGGAGGAAAATTTGTAAATAGTTCAGCCACTAAGTCACCAAGGCGCAAAGAAGTAATATAAATTTTAAATTAAAAGGATAGATATAATAAACCCTATTAGGTGTTACTACTATCTAACAAGACAAAGGAGGAATTATTGCCAGTAAAGATTTTTAAGAGGAGAAGAAGAATTTGTCAGTTTTGTCACTCTTCTAAAGATTTTATTGATTATAGGGATACTAAAGTCCTGCAAAACTACATTGACAACCGTGCTCGAATAAAAAACAGAAGAAGAACAGGTGTATGTGCTAAACATCAAAGAGAGCTCTCTCAAGCCATAAAAAGAGCCAGACAAATAGGACTTTTACCTTATAAATAAAGGAGAGGGAATATGAAGGTGATATTAGAACAATCCCTGGAAAATTTAGGTAATAAGGATGAGATAGTTGAGGTAAGTGATGGTTATGCCAGAAATTTTCTTATCCCAAAAAAGCTTGCTCTTCGAGCTACTCCCAGTGAAATTAAACAGTTGGAGGAGAGAAAAAAAATAATCCAGAAAAAAAGAGAAAGAGAGAAATTTAAAGCTATTAGAATTCAGGAAAGGTTAAAAGGGACCAACTTAGTTATAGAAAGAGATGTAGGAGAAGGAGGGAAGTTATTTGGCTCGGTTACTACCCAGGATGTTGCCCAGCAGATTAAGAGAAAATTCAATTTGGAAATCGACCACCGTAAGATTATTTTAGATGAGCCTATCCGAGTAATTGGAATTAGGAGAGTTTTTATAAAGTTACATCCAGAAGTAGAAATATCTTTGCAAGTAGAGGTAAAGAAGAAAAATGAAAAATAAAATTTATATTATCGATGTTACCAACAGGGACGGAGTTCAAACTTCTCGCTTGGGATTGGCTAAATTGGAAAAAACCATTATCAATCTTTATTTGAATGAAATGGGAATTTATCAATCTGAGTTTGGTTTTCCTTTTACCAATCATGAGGTAAACTATCTTAAAGCTAATTTAGAGTTAGCTAAAATGGGAGTTCTAAAACCAATAATTTTATCTGGTTGGTGCAGAGCTGTTAAAGAAGATGTAAAAAAGGCTCTGAATATAGGGGTAGAGCACATCAATATCTCTATTTCCACCTCTCAGCAAATGGTAAAAGGTAAATTTCAAGGAAGGGTAGTTAGAAGTCCTAAAGAGGATCCTCACAAACCCAGTATTATAGGAATGATGACAGAATCTTTGGAAACGGCTAAAAAGGGAGGAATAAAGACAGTAGGGATTAATGCTGAGGATGCTTCCAGGACTGATGATGATTTTTTAATTGAGTTCTGCCTGGCAGCTAAGGAATATGGGGCTGATAGAATAAGATACTGTGATACCCTTGGTTATGATGACCCTTTCACAATTTATCACCGAGTGAAAAATTTAGCTCAAGAAATTCAACTTCCCATTGAACTTCATTGCCACAATGATTTAGGGATGGCTGTTGCCTGTTCAGTTGCCGGGGCAAAGGGAGCTATAGATAGCGGAGTAGATGCCTATATCAATACTACTATAAATGGAATGGGGGAAAGGGCAGGAAATGCTGATTTGGTCTCCGTAATATTAGCTTTAGAGAAGAGCAGCGGTTTAAAAGACTTAAATTTGCTGGATGAGAGAGTTGACCTATCCAAAGCTTGGAAGATTGCCAAATACGCTTCCTATGCCTTTGGTGTTCCCATTCCTGTAAATCAGGTAGGAGTAGGGGGCAATGCTTTTGCCCATGAATCAGGAATTCACGCTGATGGAGCTTTAAAAGATAGGAGAAACTATGAGCTCTACGATTTTGAGGAATTAGGCAGAGGCGATCCAGAAATAATAGAAACGGGAAGGAAAATAACTACTGGAGAGTACGGGGGGATTAAAGGTTTCAGGAATGTTTATAATAAATTGGAAATTAAATTTAAACATGATAGGGAAGCTTATAAG
>JAGHCO010000179.1 GCA_021160405.1 Candidatus Aerophobota bacterium | reverse complement strand
TTTATTCTTAAAAAATTCTTTTTTAGAAAAAGAGAGAGCTAAAAGGGGAGTTTTCAGTGCTCTATCATATCTGATTTGACACGGCTCATTCCAGGATCTGTATTAATAATAACATTGGTCACTTCTTTCTGCATCAAAGATGACTCTATTTTTAAACTCCTTAGTAAAGTCATTTTATAGCTCCTGGGATAAGTCCTTTAATTATGTAGCGCTGAGCAAAGACTCCAAAAAGAAAAGCAGGTAAAAGCATTATGAATGTAGAAGCAGATAGTTCACCCCAGGCTATCCCACGAGCCGAGATAAATCCAGAGACAGCTACAGGTAGAGTCTGTGCTTTTGGTGATGAAGTAAGGGAGAGAGCGAAAATAAACTCATTCCAAGAGAGAAGAAAACAAAAAATTGCTGTAGCAAATATTCCGGGCAAAGAAAGAGGCAAAGTAATTCTAACTAGAGTACTCATTCTACTAGCACCGTCTATCATAGATGCCTCCTCCACTTCAACTGGAACATTATCAAGATAACTTCTAAGCATCCAAGTAACAAAAGGGAGATTAAAGGCTGTATAAGCGATTATTAAAGATAATTTTGTATTTGCCAATCCAAATTTTCTGGCAAGCAAATACATAGGAATAACTAAAGCTACAGGTGGTAGCATCCTAAAGGATAGAATAAGAAATGCCATTAATTTATCTCCATAAAATTTAAATCTTGCCAGACTATATGCACCAAGACCACCAATAATAATAGAGAAAAAAGTGGTAAAGAGAGCAACACTTAAACTATTTAAAAAATAACTCCCAAAAAATCCTGTCTTTAGGACATATACATAATGCTGTATGGTGGGTCTGAAAATAAGTAAGGGTGGCCGAGCAAATATGTCTACTTCCATCTTTATAGAAGTAATAATAAGCCAAAATATAGGAAAAAGAGAAAGTACAGAAAGAATAAATAGAAGCAAATATTTACCTACTAATATTGTCCTAAAATTCTTTCTTGGACTAATTATTACCTTCATCGTCTTGTTTGAAGATATTCAACTTTAAATATTTTAGTAAGAATGAGAGACATGACTATTATAATAGCCAATATTATAAATGAAAGGGTAGAAGCATAGCCAGTTTCAAAAAACTCGAACATGACACGTATTGTATAAGTGCTCACTGACTCAGTAGCAGAACCAGGGCCCCCGCCTGTCATAACATAAATCGTATCAAATATTCGGAAAATGTCCATTGTTCTAATAAGTAGGATTACCAAGATTATAGGTTTAATGAGGGGAAAAGTTATATGCTGCAAAAGTTGCCATCGAGAAGCTCCATCTATAACTGCAGCTTCAAATGGTTCTGGGGGAAGAGACTCTAAGGCAGCGAGAATCATAATGAACACAAAAGGGGTGGTCTCCCATACATCTACTATAATAATGGCGAATTTAGCAAGTATTGGATTACTCAAAAAGGAAACACCAGTAAATCCAATCTTAGAAAACAAATAGGGAATTAGTCCCATGTCTGTGTTAAGAAGTATCTTCCAAAGAATTCCCACTCCTACCGGGGTCAACACAACTGGGATAAAGAGGACACTTTGGAAGATCTTTTTTCCTTTAAAATCACCTGCCAGAAGAAGAGCAATTCCTATACCTAATGTGAGTTCAATACTTACCGCAATCCCAGTGAAAATAAATGTATTAACAACAGAACTAATAAATAGTTCATCTTTGAAAGCTTTTACGTATTGAGATATTCCTATGAACTTCTTTCCCATAAAGGGTCTTGCGATACTCCACTTATAAAAGCTTGAAATTAGTGAATATCCTAGAGGATAAAGCAAAACAGCACATAAGGTTAGCAATAAAGGAATAAGAAAGATAATTAGAATATGTCTTTCGATCCAAACTCCTATCTTCATAAATATTATCCCTGTTTTTGTAAAAGAAGGAGGGTATGATAAATAATACTCATACCCTCCCTTAAGCTTATTTTATGAACCCTTGCTCTTTAAGGAGATTAGCCATTTCTCTATCAGCTTGCTTCAGCATAGCTTCTGCTGGTTTTCCTTTAAAAATGGTATCGGTAAGTCTGAAATTGATAATGTCTACTAATTGAGGCCAAATTGGTAACTCAGGAGCGCTGAACTGCACATTCACGCCATTAATTGATGCCTTGATGTAATCAGAAATGAAAGGGAACTTTTTAGCCATTTCTGGAGCTTGGGCGGATGATTTTCTAACAGGACCGTTTCCGAATTCAATTGCTAACTTTTTATTATTTTCCGTATTAGTTAAGAAATTGATAAAATCAAAAGCTCTTTTGGGATATTTGCAGGTATTAGTAATAGATACTGTCCAACCTCCAGCTACGGAAGTTCCCCCGGGCATTGTAGTGTAACCAATTTTTCCACTAACTCTTGATTGGGTAGGATCCTCTAAAGATTTATAGCAGGCCAGCATCCATTGAAACATATGGGCTGCTTTGCCTTGGGCTAGAGCAGTATTCTTTTCCGCATATCTATATTCTCGAACTCCTGGAGGAGTAACTTTATATTTGTTAACAAAGTCAGCGTAAAGCTGAAGAGCTTTTAAATTTCCGGGAGAGAACATTTGGGGTTTATAACCTTTACCCAAAGGAAGGGTACCACCCATGTTGAGTGCCATATTGTAAAAGTCATATATTACATGGCTATTCTCTGCCCGAGCACCTGAGATGGCTAAGCCATAGAAGTCTTTCTCAGGATTATTCACAGTGGTTACATTCTTTACAAAATCTTCCCAAGTCTTAGGGACAGTCAAACCATACAGTGGATACAAATCCTTTCTAAAGATAAGCATCATGATATCACCATTATATGGTAATCCATAAATCTTCCCTTTAGGATTAAGTTGTGATGCTTTCCCAGCTAAAGTACCTATTTTCCAGAAGGCGGGAAGAAAATCGCTCACATCGATCTTACCTTCTTTAATGTATTTATCCAATGGAATGATCCAGCCAGACTTGATAAACATGGCATTTAAGATTAGATGAGCTTCAATTACATCATAAGCGCCTGAACCAGCTGATAGTTCCTGTACAAGTTTTTGCCATAAAGTAGTATACGGCAGAGGTATAACTTTTACCTTTGTATTAGGATACGCTTTCTCAAAAGCTGGGACAACCGAGTTCGCGGCATCTGCCATTCTCCCTGCCTCCATAGCTACATTTAGTGTTATAGTCTTTTGAGCAAAGGAAATCCCGCTACATAACACTAAACTACCAATCAAGATTAACACCATCCATATGCTTACTTTTTGTCTCATGTTTTTCCTCCTTTATAGTTATTTTTTGTTGTTTCTTAAAACTTAAAAGTTGAGTTTAGCAACTACATTCTACCTCACCTCCTCGATATTAAATTGGTAGGTATTTCTTGAGAGTAAATTATTCTCCTTTAGTAGCTGAAGATCTATAAGAATCTTATTTCCTACATGCCGAGCATCGAACTGAGTTTCAATCCATCCAATCTCTTTTATGGTGTTTTCTTCTATGGTGCAATTAATACTCCCTTCTTTGATTATTTTTCCATTGTTGGATATAAGATAGTCTACTCTTAGATCATTGAATTTATAATGATAATCATTCACGA
>JAGHCO010000095.1 GCA_021160405.1 Candidatus Aerophobota bacterium | reverse complement strand
GAAAAAGAAAAATTTATGTTTGAGGAGCAAAGCGACGAGTTTAAATTTTTCCCGAAACGAGGAGACCGAGCAGAGATAATTTAAAGAGCATCCCAGCGACGGAGGGGAAGCCCTGAGGCTTTCTTGAGATAGAAAAGAGTAACTAACCTGGACAGGTAAAAATGAGCATTTCTGATGAGGTTCTGATTCTCAAATTTAAGCGTGGAGATAAAAGCAGTTTTAGAAGGTTGGTGGAAAAATACCAATCTAAAGTCTACAGTATAGTTTTAGCAATGATAGGAGATAAAAATGATGCTGATGATCTTTCTCAGGAAATTTTCATAAAAGTTTATAAAGGTCTTACTCAATTTAATGGTAGAGCTAAATTTTTTACCTGGCTTTACCGCATTACAATAAATACCTGCATCAACGCCCAAAATACTCGTAAAAGAAAACCTGAAACTATCCTTATGTCTTATCCTGTGGGTGAGAAAGAAAATCCTCTCTCTACGCAACTCTCACAGGACACTGTTAGATCCCCTATGGAAATTTTGGAAAATAAAGAATTAGGGATGAAGATAAAATTAGCTATTGATTCTTTATCAGATGGGTTAAGGGAAGTTTTTATCCTTCGGGAAGTGGAGGATCTATCCTACAAGGAGCTTTCCAAGATTCTTCAATGTCCTGAAGGAACTATAAAATCTCGTTTGTTTAGAGCTCGAGAAGAGATGAAAAAGAAACTTACACCTTATTTAGGAGAATAATATGAATTGTGACTGGCTTAAGGAGAATCTGTCCGCTTACGTAGATGGAGAAATGAATTTTATAACCAGATGGAGGATCAAGAGACATCTGAAAGAATGCTTAGAGTGCAGCAAGGAATTGAGACAGCTTGAGAAAATCCATAAATTAAGCAAACTTGCAATTCTCGTTAGCCCCGAGTCCCACTTCTATGACCGCCTCAAAGCAAAGCTACCCAAAGTAGAAACTATTGAGCACAAAAAAAATAGAGTCTTTGAAAATATATGGATAGCTCTACCTCAAGGAGGAAAAGCTGCTATTTTGGTGGGGATAGCACTAATTTTATTCTTATCAGTGATTTATCCTCGTTTATCTTCTACTTCCTTAAATATTGACCGATTCGAGAAAGAATATCTACTATCTCAAGAAACTCTCACCTGTGTGGGAGAACCAGCCACGTCACTGATATTGACAAGTGAATAGAGGTAAAGAAATGAATTTAAATAAATTCTGGAAAGTTTTTTTGTTTCTCATCATTTTAAGTCTAATATTAGTCAGTTCTCCATCATTGGCACAGAATGGCAAGGACATCTTAAGACTATCTTTTGATGCTCAATCTCAGATAGATTTTGAAGGGATAAGAAAGATACAAACTTACACTTCTGATAAAATACATAGTTTTGTAGCTAAAGTAATTTACCAAAAGCCAAATTTTATATATGTAGAATATCTGGACCCTCCTTATTTAAAGGGCAGAATTATAATTGATAATGGGGAAAAAAGAATAGAGTATCTGCCAGGAATTGATAAAAAAATAAAGATTCTCCCCTCTTTTAACTGTTCCTGGATAAAAGAAAAAAGAAAGAAGGCACTAAAAATAACGCTCGCTAATTTTAATATTTCTAAGATTCCTGAAGAGAAAATTCTGGGGAGAGAAGTTTATACGCTTTCTCTTTCTCCAAAAAATTCAATCGGTCCATTTCTGAAGTTATGGATAGATAAAAAAACCTATCTCATATTACGAAAAGAAAAATACAACTCAGAAAGAGAACTAATCTTATCTTTATATTATACAAAGGTAAATTTTAACAAACATTTCTCTAAAAAAGAGCTCTATAACAAACTTCCCAGAATCCCCTCAATCTCAAAAAAGTTCCCCTTACCCTCTTCCTACACTTTGCAGGAAATTAAAGCTCGAGCCAATTTCTTCCTCTCTTTCCCAGGTTATTTACCTCCCGGGTACACCTTTCAAGAGGGTGAGATAATGGCAAAGAGAAAAATTGTGAAACTAGTCTACACCAATGGATTGGAGGTGATAGTTCTCTTCCAGAGACCATCCGCAAAAATAGCAATGGGACCTCATAAATGGATGAACTTCGATAATCTGGGAATAAGGTTTAGGGAGGGTCCATACGGTAAAACTTTAGTGTGGAACAGAAAAAAGAAAACCTTCGTGTTAATGGGGGAAGTGCCCTTGGAAGAGCTAGTAAAAATTGCCCAATCCATTAAATAGGGTCAAACCTTCAAAATTCAACTGACAAGAAAATTGAAAAAATGAAGGTTTGACCCCAAAGAGGTATAATTGCCAGCAAATCTTCCTCCTCAATACTATGAGATCGAGCGAAAATACAAATTAGCTAAAACTTATGAAGAAAAAATTGCTATATTACAAGAGATGCTTGCAATTATGCCTAAACACAAGGGAACAGATAAATTGCAGGCTGATCTTAGAGCTAAGATTTCCAAACTCCGCAAAGCCTCCGAGAAAAAACCAGGAGCCATCCGAAAAGCTTACAGGCACCATATCCCCAGAGAAGGAGCCGCTCAAGTTACTTTGATAGGTCCACCTAATGTTGGAAAATCCCAAATTTTAGATAATTTCACTAATGCCACTCCTCAGATAGCCCCTTATCCCTTTACTACAGGAGAACCTGTTGTAGGAATGATGCCCTTGGAAAACATAAAAATTCAAGTAGTAGATACTCCCCCCATAACCAACGAATTCCTACCTTCTTATCTGCCCTCCATTATCAGAGAAACAGATCTTGCTCTGCTGGTGGTGGATTTAAGCAGCGATGAGGTACTAGATCAAATGGAAATGGTAATAGAAAAATTAAAAGAGGTAAAAATTAAACTTGTAGGGAAAATGCTAAAAAATACCTGTACTGAGGGAATTATTTACAAAAAAACGCTAATAATAGGTAACAAAAAAGATACAGAAGGAGCTGAACAACGCCTTGAGGTATTAAGAGATTTATATAAAGATGAGTTTTCCATAATCTCTATTTCTGCTATAAACCCATCTTACCAAGATAATATAAAAAAGGTAAAAAGAGAAATCTACAGGGCTCTTAACATTATCAGGATTTACACCAAGGCACCGGGAAAACCGGTAGATTTAAATGATCCGATAGTTTTAAAGGAAAAAAGCAAAGTTATCGATGCTGCCCGAGCTATTCATAAAGATTTTGCTAACAATTTAAAATATGCTAAAATGTGGAGAAAAGGCAAGTTTAATGCTTGGAAAGTAGATAAAGATTATCCCTTGGAAGAAGGAGACATTGTAGAGTTCCACATTTAGCCACAGATTAACGCGGATGAACACAGAATTTAAATGGATAATATTAACCTTACCACAAAATTAGGCAGACTTAAGTTGAAAAATCCTGTGCTTGTAGCATCAGGAACTTTTGGTTATGGAGAGGAGTATTCTCAATTTTTAAATTTAAACGAGCTTGGGGGAATAGTAACCAAATCGGTAACCTTAAATCCTACTGCAGGCAATCCTCCTCCCCGTCTTGCTGAAACCCCGGCTGGTCTTCTCAACTGTATTGGCTTAGAAAATCCTGGAGTAGATGTATTCATAAAAGAAAAACTTCCTTTCTTAAGAAAATTTAACACCAGAATAATTGTAAACATTGCTGGAGGGGAAAAAAGTGATTATATTGAACTAACAGAAGTCTTAAACAAGAAAGAAGGAATAGATGCGTTAGAGATAAATGTATCCTGCCCTAATGTTAAAACAGGCGGCTATAACTTAGGTATAAACCCTAAAGAAGTTTACTCTCTAACTAAATCTCTAAAAAAAATTACAAACCTTCCTTTAATTGTTAAACTTACTCCAAATGTTACCGATATAACAGAAACTGCCAAAGCTGCTGAGGATGGGGGAGCTGAAGCTTTATCCTTAATAAATACCCTTTTAGGTATGGCAATTGATATATCCACTCAAAAACCAAAACTATCTAATATCACAGGTGGTTTATCTGGACCAGCTATAAGACCAGTTGCAGTGAGGATGGTGTGGCAAGTAGCTCAAAAGATAAAAATTCCCTTAATTGGGATGGGGGGAATTATGGGCTCTGAAGATGCTCTGGAGTTTGTATTAGCTGGGGCAAGTGCAATAGCTATAGGAACAGCTAACTTTGTTGATCCTAAGACTCCTATTAAGGTAATTGAAGGGATAAAGTGCTATTTAAAAGAAAAGGGAATCAATAATTTCCAAGATTTAATAGGGAAAGTAAAAACGGAATAAAATTTAGCCACGGATTTACACAGATAGATGTATGTATCTTTATCAAATAATATGATGATAAAAGAAAAATATCAGCGTCCATCTGTGGCTGAATAAGTAAAAATGGAGAAAAACTTTTGATTTTGCTTTGGACAAAATTTTTAATTTGTGCAGGAGGAATTTTATTTACTGGATACAACTTATCTAAATCCGGGGATATCTTAGCTGAGAAGCTCGGGCTCAGCAAGGGTCTGGTTGGGTTTGTTTTCCTATCTATGGCCACTGCTTTTCCTGAGCTTATCACCAGCATCAGTGCTATAACCATAGCTAAATCTTCAGATTTAGCGGCAGGCAATGCTTTAGGATCAGTATATTTAAACTTAATGATAATTGCTCTTTTAGATATTGTTCAGGGGAAAGGTCCAATGCTATTGAAAGTAAAGCAGAACAATATCCTTTATGCAGGATTAACTCTTATCTCTTTGGGAGTAATTTCCCTATCTATTATTTTAAGATCTGAGTTTAACATTTATTGGGGAATAGGTAATTTTGGATTAGATAGTTTAATCCTTTTAATTATTTACTTTTTGGGATTATGGATAATCTTCCAATTTGAGAAAAAAAATGAAAAAGAAAAAGAAAAAAAGCTCTTCTACAAAGAAATTTATCTAAAATCTGCTCTTTTTAGATTCTCTTTATCTTTTATAGCTATTGTCTTTCTGGGAATGTGGCTAGCCAGCCTAGGAAAAGATATAGCTAAAGAAATGCTCTGGAGTGAAACTCTGGTAGGAACAATCTTTCTTGCCCTAACTACCTCCCTTCCTGAACTTGCCGTATCCCTTACTGCTTTCAAGTTTGCTGTGGATATGGCTATTGGCAATATTCTTGGCGCTAATTTTCTTGATATTGCTATTCTTCCCATCTGTGATATATTCTTTTTAAAGGGACAGCTCTTAGGATATATCTCTATAGCTAATCTAATTACCACTTCCTTAGCTATGATTCTTACCAGTATAGTCATAGTATCTCTTATATACAGGTCCCGCAAATCCTTCTTAGGGATGGGCTGGGGAGTAATTGCTATGCTCACCACCTTTGCCTTAGGTAGCTACCTATTGGTTGCAATTGCTAAGTAAGTTTTAGGGAAGGATTAAAAAATGGCTTTCTCGGTAGAAGAGTCAAAAAGGTGAATCTTGGAGATATTAAACTTTACCTTAACCTTATCTCCCATTTCAACTTCAAAATCTGCTGGCACTCTTGCCTTTACAAAACAATCTTTTATCTTTAAACTCAAGACATTCCAACTACCCATTAACTCTACAACATCAACCTCTGAATTTATCCAATCAGAATAGTTTTCCTTATTTACTAAAATATCCTCAGGCCTTATTCCGAAAACTAATTGAGGCTGAACAACTTTCCTTTCTACCTCTTCACGCTGAGAAGGGGAAAGGGTTACATTAAAAATTCCCGGTCCAACATCTAATATACCACCCTTTTTATATCCACAGGAAATAAAGTTTATCCCTGGACTTCCTAAAAAAGAGGCAACGAACATATTAACGGGATGATTATAAATCTTAGAGGAAGAGTCTATTTGCTGAATTTCCCCATCCCTTAAAACAGCAATTCTATCAGCCATAGATAAAGCTTCAGCTTGATCAGGGGTAGCATAAAAAAAAGTAGCTTTAATATCTTTTTGTAATCTTTTTATCTGTGCTCTCATTTCCTCTCTTAACTTAGCATCAAGGTTGGTTAGGGGCTCGTCCATTAAAAAAACCTTGGGTTCTCTCACTAAGGCTCTGCCTAAGGCTACCCTCTGCATCTCTCCTCCCGATAAATGCTCTGGTTTTCGTTGCAAAAGATGAGTAATATGCAGTATATCAGATGTTTTTCTTACAACTTTTTCTATTTCATCCTTAGCTATACCATGAGCCCTAAGAGGAGAGGCCATATTATCAAAAACTGTGTATCGTGGATAAAGAGAGTAGTTTTGAAAGACAAAGGCAACATCTCTATCAGCAGGAGAAAGATCATTTACCTTTATCTCATCAATATAAATTTCTCCCTCCTCCGGGTGTTCCAATCCAGCAACGGAACGCAAAGTAGTAGTTTTCCCTGCTCCTGTAGGACCCAAAAGAACCATTAATTCCCCATCTTTAACTTGAAGATCTATTTTTTTTATAGCTCTTACATTTCCGTAGCTTTTGCTTACCTTTACCAGTCTTAAACTGGCCATTCTATCACCTTTAAAAAATATTTTCCTCTGTCTTCTTGTCAAAAAGACATATTTGTTCTTCTTTAAATTTTACCCACACAACCTCTCCTGTCTGAGGAAGAAAATCAGGAGAAGTCCTTACTTTTAAAAGGTGTTCTCCTACTTTTAAATTGACAATATTTTCTATCCCCAGAGGCTCAACCACATAAACCTGTGCTCTTATACCTTGAGGATCATTTTTAGAGGTAAAAACAATATTCTCTGGTCTTATCCCCAATACCAGTTTTTTATCCTGAATTTCACTGGTTAATCTATTTTGGCTTTCCCTTGTTAGCTTAACAGTAAAAGAGCCTTTGTTGCCTATTAAAGAGCCCTTTTGATACACGCAATCCAAGAGATTCATTCCAGGGCTTCCAATAAAATTAGCTACAAATAAATTTCGAGGATGATGGTATATCTGTTTAGGAGTTCCCACTTGCTGCACTACACCAAGATTCATTACCACTATTTTATCTGCCATAGAAACAGCTTCAGCTTGATCGTGAGTAACATACAGGGTAGTAGCTCCTACATGAGTTTGAAGTCTCTTTAATTCCATCCTCATTCCCTCCCTAAATTTAGCATCCAGATTAGATAAAGGCTCATCCAGCAAAAAAACCTTAGGTCTTCT
>JAGHCO010000249.1 GCA_021160405.1 Candidatus Aerophobota bacterium | reverse complement strand
TTTTGATGATATTGAAGCAGCATCCCAAATTGATCCACCCTTAACCACTGTAAGACAGCCCCTTTACAGAATGGGAGAAGAAGCAGCAAAACTGCTTTTTCATCTTTTAAATAGTAAGGAAGATAAATCCCAAAGGATTCTCTTGGACACCGAGCTTGTAATAAGGGAATCCTGCAAGGAGTATAAAGGTTAGAGGAGAGAAAACATGCTACTAAATGGAATATGGGAGTATAGCTTGGATGAGCTTCCCGAGAATGATTCTGGATGGAGAAATATAAACATTCCTAACAATTGGTATTTAGAAGGAATTGAGTACAGCGGTGTGGTATATTTTAGAAAAAAATTTAAAGCTGAGCCCCATCCTGATAAAGAATACATTCTTAAATTTTACGGTGTGGACTACTTCTGTGATGTTTGGTTAAACGATGTATATTTAGGACATCACGAGGGATATTTTCAGCCATTTGATTTTTTAGTAACAGCTTATCTTAGAAAAGAAAATACCCTTCTTGTCAAAGTAAACTCACCTAAGGAAGAAGATTGGCCTTTAAAGAAAAAACTAATCAAGGGAATTTTTAATGACCATGATTGTAGACCAGGCTCCAGAAGCCCTTTATATGGACAGGATCATAATACCGGTGGAATATGGAATTCTGTGGAAATAATAGAAACAGATGGAATTAAAGTAAAACTGATCAAGATATACCCTCTTCTCCTTTCCTCTGGGAAAGCCATAGTGAGTATTGACTGTCAAATTGAAAATTATCGAGAACCCCAAAAAGCTATAATTAAATATTCAGTAGAAGGATACAACTTTTCTACACAGAGTATTTGCTCGTCTAAGCAGGTATTTCTTCAAAGAGGGAATAACAAAGTAAAGGTGGCTGTCTTAATTGAAAAACCCCATCTTTGGTGGACTTGGGATTTGGGCAGGCCGAACTTGTATCAGGTAAAAATAAGGATTGAAGCGGAAAAGGGAAAAACGGAACTTGCCCAGCTTTTTGGAATTAGAAAAATAGAGATAGACAAAAATTGGAATTGGTATCTTAACAATAAACCTATATTTCCCCGGGGAACAAATATTATTCCTACCCAGTGGCTGGCTGAATATACCAAGGAAAAAATAAAAAAAGATATCGAATTATTAAAAGAGGCTAATGTAAATGCAGTTAGAGTGCATGGTCATATAACAAGAGAAGAGTTTTATTCCAAATGTGATGAGGAGGGAATTCTAATTTGGCAGGATTTTGCTTTGCAGTGGGGGTATGAGGATAGCGATGAGTTCATAGCCGAAGCCTGCTCTCAGATAGAAGATATGGTAAATTTTTTATTTAACCATCCCTGTATAGGTGTGTGGTGCTGTCATAATGAACCTACCGACACCAATAGAGAAAAATTAGACTTTGTCCTTTACCAGAAAGTTTCATCCTTGGATAGTACTCGGTATGTAAATATTGCCTCTGATGAGTACTTCCATCCTTATCCAGGATGGTATTACGGTGATTATAGAGAATTTTCAGGTCTACCAGGAAAACCTTTCATTAATGAATTTGGAGCACAGGCTCTCCCCTCTTTAGAGAGTCTAAAAGAGATGTTTTCACCCGAGGAGCTTTGGCCACCTAAATGGAAAAAGTGGGCCTATCACGATTTTCAATATGATCAAACTTTCAATGTAGCTAAAATAGATAAGGGCAAAAATATTGAGGAATTTATCAAAAATAGCCAGGAGTATCAAGCCAGATTATTAAAATACGCTATTGAGCATTACCGACTGGCAAAGTTTAAAGAGATTACCGGTATTTTCCAGTTTATGTTTGTAGACTGCTGGCCAGGTATCACCTGGAGTGTTGTAGATCATAAAAGGATTCCTAAAAAAGGATATTATGCGCTAAAAAATGCCTATCAACCTGTTCTTCCGGTACTAAAAATAGGGCGAGGAAAAGTGTTGGAAGGAAAAAGAAAACTAATAGGAGTATTATACGTGATTAATGATACTCCTCATCGATATGAGGAAGCCTCCATTCAGATAAGCCTGCAAAGAGAAGATAAGGTTTATTTTCAATTTGAGAAAAAAATTGATATACAGAGTAACTGCTCTCAATTAATTTATGCTCCTTCACCTTTAAATTCTGAGTGGAGGTTAACTAAAACACTTATTCCCGGAAAGTACACAATTAAGTTAACTTTAAAAGATAGGCAGAAAAAGATTCTGGGAATAAATCAATACTTTGTAGAAGTGGTCCCAGCAGAATTTAAAGATTAGAAAGAATTAGCTCTGGATTTGCGAGAGACATTTTACGCTCCCAAGGAGGAGGGTTAAAGCTGGAAATTAAGGTCAGAAGAAGGAGGTGGAAAAGTAACAAAGCTAATCCAGCTTGAGATAAAAAAGTTCCCAAAGAAAAGCGTTGGATGGTTGCTTTTGTAGTAAATGAGAGCTTTGATGAGAAAATGGACTTATCAAAAGGAGGTTTAGATGAAGATTGCCGTGTCGGGATGGAGTTTGCATAGGAGCTTTCAAGCGGGTAAGTTAAAGCTGTTAGATTTTCCACGCAAGATAAGAGAAAAATTTGAGATAAGAGGAATTGAGCTCAACTCTCCCTTTTTTGAATCCTTAGAAGATGATTATCTTAAAAGATTAAAGGAGCGAGTAAGAGAAAACGAGATGGAGGTGATAAACATTGCTGTGGATAATGAAGGCAACCTGGCTTCTTTAGACGAAAGAACTCGCCGACAAGCGGTAGAAAACCATAAAAAGTGGATATACATCGCTAAGAAAATAGGCTCTCCATCTTTTAGGGCAAATGCCGGTGGATATGACAGTACCAGTGAAGATGTTATCAAGGCCTGCATTAAGAGCTTTTCTGAGTTGTGCCAGGAAGCGAAAAGAGAAGGCATTGTTATCCTTATCGAAAATCATGGAGGAATCAGTAGCAATCCTGATGTCATCATTAGAATAATACAGGAAGTAGGAGAGGGGATAGGTACCTGTCCGGATTTTGGGAACTTTCCTGATGAGATTCGCTATAGTGGATTAGAAAAAATAGCTAAATATGCCAGAGTTGCCCACGCCAAGTTTTATGGATTTGACGAGAAGGGAGAAGATCCTAAAATAGATGCCTCTCGTTGTATCGGCATCTTGAAGAAGGCGGGATTTGACGGATGGCTAAGTATTGAGTTTGAGGGTAAGGGAAATGAGGAAGAGGGATTATCTAAGTCAATCAAGCTGTGTGAGAAGTATATATAGAAGGATAAAACAAGACAAAGTTAAGGGCAGGAGTTATAGGAACAGGAGTTTCCCCTTCCTCTCTTTGGAAATAAGGCGGACATAAAATGGAATAATTGGAAAGAAGTAAGGATCTTTAAGGACAAGGAGAGTTGTCAGTTATCATTACCCCAAAGCTTACTCAGGAAAAGGATGTAGAAGTTCCTATCATTATTTTGTTTCAGCAGTGGTTGATCTATGGATGAAGATGATGGCTGAAGGCAAGGGATATTTAAAGGTGCTTGAAGCTATCAAGTGAGCAGCAGAAGAAAAGTATCAAACTCTGAAGGTAAAAAATCTTGCAAAGGAAGGGAAAAATGAGAATAGGATTTTTGACGGAATATTCTGAGGAAAGGGTAGAATTTGCCAAAAAGGCGGGTTTTGATTGCCTTGAAGTTTCAGTAACTCCGGGCTCAGCTCTGGATGTAAGGAACATGACAAAGGAAAAAATAGAGAGAATAAGGAAGGTCTTTACCAGAAATGAAGTGAAAATTTCTGACCTTGCCTGTTATTTTTTGAATCACCTGGATCCGGATGAAAAGAAGCGCAAAGAGAATAACGAGTATTTTATAAGTGTTCTTAAGATCTCTAAGGAATTTGGAACAAATATTGTCACCACCAATACTTGGGGTGATAGGACAAGACCGCCAAAGGAGAACTTATCCCTTTATAAGAAGGTATTCAGCGAGTATGCTAAAATAGCTGAGGATAATGGGGTAAGGATTGCTATGGAGAACTGTCCCCATATAAATAGCTATCCATTTTCCATTGGAAATATTGGCTATAGCCCATCTATCTGGAAGCTTCTTTTTGAGGCAGTTCCCTCCTCAGCCATTGGCTTACAATACGATCCCTCTCACTTAGTTTGGCTGGGGATTGATTATCTTAGAGGCATTTACGATTTTAAAGAGAGGATTTACTCTGTTCACGCCAAGGATACAGAAATTATCAGGAATAATCTATATAAAGAGGGAATCTTGGGGACAAACTGGTGGAGATATCGTCTACCTGGCTTAGGAGAGATAAACTGGCAAAAGTTCCTGGGTGCCCTTTACGATATAGGATACCAGGGGGATATAATTATAGAGCTTGAGGACCCTGTATTTTGCAGAGATAGAACAGATGAGGGCTTAAAGTTAGGCTTAAAATATCTCAGGTTATTTGTGCTTTGAGGATTGGTTAACGAAATCATCAATGAGGAAATTGTGAGGCATCAAAAGAGAATCGTAAAAGGGATAAATTTTGTCTGAACTATAGAGGGAGGATGAGGAATGAAGAAGAAAATCAATGTGGAGATTCAGGACGATCCAGGTTGTCGAGTCAGTTCATCCTTATAGGAAGATCTGGTGGCTGGATGGATATATCATTGGGTATGAGCACACTTTTGTTAATTTATGGCTTTATGAAAGCAGTAGATAGATCTATTGAAGAGGAAAAAGATGAGTGGGTCTGAGTGGAAAGGCAATAACATGAGTGATAGAGAGAACTAAGGTATACCTCCTTGGAGAGATATTGAGGCGCTATGTAAAACGAGAGAAGAATGCTGCCTAAAAAATAAAGTAAATGGAGGATAGAGATGATTAAGGCAGGGGTAATTGGATTGGGAATAGGGCAATCTCATCTTTATGGTTATAGTAAAACCCCGGGGGTAAAGGTATGGGCTATTGCTGATCTGGAGGAGGAAAGGTTAAAAAGGTTTTCTCAAGAATATTCCGTTCCTCACTCTTTTAAGGATTATCAAGAGCTTCTCAAGCTAAAAGAGTTAGATGTGGTAAGTGTTGCCTTACCCAATTTTCTCCACTGTCCGGTAACAATTGAGGCCTTAGAAGCAGGAAAACATGTTTTAGTGGAAAAGCCAATGGCCTTAAATAGTCAGGAAGCAGAGAAAATGGTTAAGGTAGCCAGGGAGAGAAAGAGGATTTTAATGGTAGGAATGAACT
>JAGHCO010000226.1 GCA_021160405.1 Candidatus Aerophobota bacterium | reverse complement strand
GTCCAAATAGTGTCCATTTTATTGCACAATGTCTCAACTGCCCTTCTCTTATGGCCGGGTGAAAGATAAGCATAACGCAGAGTCATTTTTATGTCTTTGTGTCAAAAAAATAGATATTATTTGGAATAAATGGAATAAACAAGATTACAAGACAAGGGGGGTGTTAAGTTTACTTTATCTATCTTGGTTATGCGCACATTAATCAGCAGGGCAGGTTTTTCAAGATTAAAATGGTGGGCCCAGGAGGACTCGAACCTCCGACCTACGGATTATGAGTCCGCTGCTCTACCGACTGAGCTATGGGCCCGAAATTTCGCAAATGCTTTATTAACCAACGTTTGATAGAACAGACTCAAGTCAATTTTTCTCTTTTTTGTCTCGGTGTCCAAATAGTGTCCATTTTATTGCACAATGTCTCAACTGCCCTTCTCTTATGGTCGGGTGAAAGATGAGCATAACGCAGAGTCATTTTTATGTCTTTGTGTCCTAAAAGTTCTTTCACTGTATTGAGATCCACGCCTGCCATTACTAAGTGTGATGCGAATGTGTGCCGTAAATCATGAAATCTAAAGTTTTTTATCTCTGCTCGTTTTCGCGCAGAAGAAAAAGCTTTTTTTATGTCACCATAGGGTTTTCCATCCCTATTGCAAAAGATATAAGAACTATCAGGATGCTTTCTTATCTTAAGTAGAGTATCAAATACTACTTGGTTCATAGGGATTTCTCTTTTTTCATTGTTCTTAGTGTTTAAAATATATATCATTTTTTGATGAAAGTCAATATCCTCCCATTTCAAATTTAAAATCTCACTTTTCCGCATGCCCGTATTAAGAGCTACTATGAGTATGGGTCTAAGATGGTCAGCTGAGGCGTTATATAAAGCTTTTATTTCTTCTTTTGTCAGATAACGTAGACGTCTATTGTTTTCTGGAAAAAACTTTACTTTTCTTACGGGATTATCCTGGACTTTGCCCCATTCCATTGCTTTATTAAACATTGTTTTTAAGCAGGCTATCTCTCTATTTACTGTACTACCTGTGACCTTTTCTTTTTTGAAGCACAATTTCTGCCTGGCGCTTATTCGGACCAATCATCTCCCTTCGTCTTCTTCTGTTTTGATCATAGTAGTCAATGTACCAGTTCTTTCCTTTTTTAAATATACCCATTTAAGTTTCCCCCGTTAAAATTCTCTTGCTGAAGCTTTATTATCTTCAATCCATCTTTCTATATCCTCAACATCAAATCGAAGAAGACCGTTGCACTTAACAAAGGGTATTTTTCGTTGGCTCACCCAGTGACATCCTCCCCACCCGCAAGGGGTGGGGCTTCCGGCGGCAATTTTCCGTGAGTGAGATTAAAGAGAGAATATATAGTGCTGGTGGGGATTATAGGTAAAGATGGGGGTCCCCGAGCAAAATTTCTGCGTTTTAGGATATTTTTTCTTTCATAGCTTGTGTTAAAACAAAAAATGGCAAATTTTACAAAAAATTTAAATGTGGATTGATTTATGAGTTTACTTTACTTGATTTGAGGCTCTTTATCTTGATGTTAGGGATCAAAGGTTCCCCCGAACTTGCTCCGTGCAAAATATGCTCCTTATTTCCTTACCTTAAAAATCACAGGAGTATCCTGTTGCAGCCTCCATGAAATTTCATCTGTTCTTTTTAAAACCTATTTTATAGGTTATAGGCGATCGCTGGTTGGGGGAGCATTAGCCCCCTTTATATATAATTTACTCCATTCACCTGTGTCATAAATGTCTTTAAAGTACGCGCTAATGGATGATTTAGTAATTTTTTGGTCCCCCAAAATTTCACCCCCCTAAACTCGTAACTAACTCCATTTAATCTATGAAAGTAAATTATTTAAAAGAGGTGGTATTATTATGGATTTTTCTAATCTTTCAACAGTTAAGCTATCAGAGAAACTTGCGCCTTTGGCAGATGATGGTTACCGAAAAAGGTGGAAGGCTATCTCAATAGAAAGAACAAAAAGATGTGATGGTAGGGTAAGCATTCTTGATAAAAAATTCTGTATTGATGTAATCCTGACACTTCCTGATGGTGCAATTTTAACAGGACAGGAGAAATTTAGATCCTATCCTGCATTTAAAAAATACTTAGGTGAGGCAACAATTGAGTTTTACCAGGACCCTGATATATTTGAAAAAGGTGAGTTTTTCCACCTTGCCTCTCAGTTTTACTTTTATGGATTCTCCAATGAGAATGAGACTGGGTTTTTAAAATACTACTGCTTGGATGTAGCTTGTCTTACCCTGGCCTTATCTTTCAAAAAGATACCCTACAGTTTTCCAGAACCACAAACACTCCAGGGCAAGTTTTATTGCCTTCAGTTATAAGGATATACCTAAGGATTGTATTTTATTTGCAGGATGAGAGCAGCAGGATATATAAGAGTATCAACGGAGGAGCAGGCAAAAGAGGGGATATCTCTTGATGTTCAAAAAGAAAAAATTAAAGCTTTCTGCAAGGTAAAGGACTGGAACTTAATAAAAATATTCTCTGATAAAGGGGCATCAGCAAAGAACTTAAAAAGAGAGGGAATCTTATCCTTAATCTCTTTTTGTGAGAGAAAATTATGTGATGAGGTTGTCATCTATAAACTGGACAGGCTAACAAGAAACATAAGAGATTTAGGGTATCTTATCCAGGATGTATTTGAGAAAAATAGTATTGCCTTCTCTTCTGTCCAGGATAGCTTTGACGCGACTACTGCATCAGGAAGGCTCATCTTAAATTTTTTAGGATGTATTGCCCAGTGGGAAAGAGAGATAATAGCAGAGAGGACTAAGGATGTTTTATCTTACAAAAAGGATAATTTAAAGGTGTATGGGCCAACTCCTTTTGGATTTAAAAGAGATGGCGATATGCTCGTTCCTTCAGAAAAAGAGCTATCCATAGTTAAGCTGATTTATCGTCTTAGAGAAAAAGGAGAAAGTTACCAGAGTATCATGGATCATCTTGAGACCAAAGATATTCCTACAAAAAATAAGAAAAAATGGTCAAAGTCCACCGTCTACCGAATACTGAAAAATCCTATCTATAAAGAGTTTACTTAGCTTCTGGTTTATAAATATCCAATGAAACTTAGCCTAAAGTTATCTATACGAGATACGTATTTTACTTCCCTTTTGAATAATAACAGCTTTTTGCAAAAGTTCTTTTTCATGAGCCTTGAGAATCTTGGCAAGATGTTTTATGCGAATGGAAACAGGTAAGTTTTCCAGACGAATAATTCCTGCATGCTCTTTCTCCTGGAGCCTAATAAACTGACTGAAGTCTTTGTCCATTGTAACAAGGACTCGTCCTTCCGATGCTGCCCAGGCCAGTATATTCTCATCTTCCATCCTGCTATCTTCCTCCCGCACCTCAACTACATCGTGTCCCTGTGAGCGAAGCCATTCGGCAAGAAAATGACCAGCACAAACATCTACCAAAAACTTCATTCTGATATTTTAATCTCCTCCAGAGATTCGTTGGCAAGTATCCTGTGGGCATAAGCGATACAGGCAAGTATATCCTCTCGTTCCAGGTCAGGATAGTCTTGAAGAATATCTTCAATACCAACACCTTGGGCAAGCTGGTCCAGAATCATTTCCACGCTAATGCGCATACCACGGATAATTGGCTTGCCGCCAAATATATTGGGATTGGCGGTAATACGTTCCAGAAGTTTGTTAGTTTGAGTTCCCATAAAAGTGGCCTCCTTTTCTGATCATTACTTTTACTTAGAATAAATCATTAGAGCTTAAAGTCAATCCTCAAGATGATAAAATCGGGCTACAAGGTACACTTTCTATTGGTTAGAGATAGAGAAAAAGGATAAAAGTATGCAAATGAGGGGTAAAATTACCATCTTATATTCTAAAAGCCTTATCTGAAAAGGCTTTTGGTGGTTGTCGTTCACAAAGGGTCGGTTGAGAACGGGACAGCTGTGTGAATAACATAACTTTAGAGTTTAGGTGTTTCATTAAAAATTTTTCTTTAACTGTTTGGATATCCAAGCAATTCTCAAATCCTATTTTTCCTATGTAATTATCTCCATCACTTCTTATTTCTTTCACCAGTATGCCGGTTCTGCCGCAGGATGTATTCAATCATAATTTTCAGTTCTTCATCACAGTTAGTTTGTACGTTTTTTTCTGTATGAAGCAGTTTCTGTCCCCACAGGATAAGGGATATTTACCATAATATAACCACATAGGCTTAGTGACATCCATTGAGTCATAAACATAATCGAGAAAATGTTCTGCTCCTTTCAACATAGTAAAACTTTTGATAGGCCGCAAAGTATATATTTTTACCGGATCATACTGCCGATTCTCCTGCAAGATCCTTAAGTCACTTGGTATAAATAGTGCTATCTTTAAAGCAGTAACTGTAACAGAGAGAAATGTTCCCGAAAGTACGATTTCTTTTTCTTCTTCGCTTACAAACTCCAGGAATATTGATGGTGGCTCGGGGAATAGCTCTATCATAAACCTTAGGCTATGATCGTGTGTTATTCCTGTACATTCGTGGTATTTAAAGGCCTCAAGTTCTTTCATTTTTATTTCTGCATATTTTTTCTCAAGTTCCTCATCAGTAATTCGCTGTATTTACTTTTGTATTCCCCGGTTGCCGGTGAAGAAAGAAAGATTAATCCAAAGGCCAAAACTACAAAGATAATTTTGTTTATCCTCATTTTCGTCCCCCCTTCATACTAATTTAACACTCTGACATTGGTGAGCCTTTTAATAAATCTGCTTTTATTTGCTCAAGTTTTTTGATTAATGCGGAAAGTTCTGATGATGATTCCCAAAGAGGATCGTATTTTTTTATCTTTCCAATTGTTACAGTAATTTTATGAGGATCTTTTTGTTTCCCTTTGAGGATTTTAT
>JAGHCO010000188.1 GCA_021160405.1 Candidatus Aerophobota bacterium | reverse complement strand
CTCTGATGGTATTAATTTTGATTTTGCCTGTAGCAGGTGCAAGTGCTCATAGACTTTATATTGATTACAGAATAGGAAAAATAGAAATAGAATCTTTTTATGGTGGCGGAACACCCTGTCGAGACGCGGTTGTAAAGGTATACACTGATAAAGGGAAACTCCTCCAAGAGGGAAAAACAGATGAGGAAGGTAAATACAGCTTTTCTCCTGTGATAGGGATAAATAAATATAAGGTAACAGTGCAGGCAACTCACATGCCGGGTCACAGAGCAGAAAGGATGGTGAATTTAAAGGATATAGGTGTTTCTAATGAAGAGGGGAGAGAGCTCCCTCTTTTTTCCAGAATTATTGCTGGATTTGGTTATCTTGCCGGTATAGCAGGTGCAAGTATGGCTTATATGGGATGGAGAGAAAAGAAAAAATACGGTAAAGAAAAATTATGATAGAATATCCACAGATCGATAGATATGCTTTACTTAAATCTCCAATCCACAGCTTTGATCCAAGGGCTAAAATAATCTCTTTTCTCTTTCTCATTTTTTCTGTTGTTCTTCTATCAGATTTAAAAGTTACCCTTGTTGGTCTTGCCGCCTCTATATTTCTTCTTATTCTTTCAAAATTGCCCTTTAGTTTTATTTTTCAGTATCTTAAATGGGTTTTTTTATTTATCCTTCCCTTTATTATCATTATGCCTTTTAGTGTAAAAGGAGTTGAGATTTTCAATTTTTATGGTGCCAGGCTGACACAAGAGGGACTTATGTATGGATTTTTAATAAGTTTAAGGGCAATATCAGCAGTTATCATTATTTTTCCGATGCTTGCAACTACGAGATTTGAAGAAATTTTGAAGGCACTTTACAAACTTAAAGTGCCTAATGTACTTATCCAGATACTTATGTTTAGCTACAGGTATATCTTTACTTTTATAAAAGAATTTCAAACTACATTGAGAGCAATGCAGTCAAGAGGATTTAAGATGAGAACGGATCTTTATACACTTAAGATTTTAGGAAAAGCAATGGGGACGCTTTTTATTAAAGGTTATGAAAAATCAGAGCGAGTATATCAGGCAATGCAATCAAGAGGATACACCGGAAGTTCAAAGATGCTGGTTGAGTTCAAGATGAGATTTAAAGATTATGTTTTGGCTATTTGTATAATAGGATTTGCCTTTTTTCTTCATATAGTATCTTTTGGGTGAGGGAAGATGAGAGAGGTGATAACTATAAATAACTTGAGCTACACCTATCCTGATGGGACGAGGGCTCTTGAGAATATAAATATGAAGGTATATGAGGGAGAAAAAATTGGCATAGCAGGTCCAAATGGTGCAGGTAAAACAACTCTTTTACTTCATTTTAATGGAATTCTTAATGGCAGTAAAGGTGAGGTAAAAATATTTGGAAAAAAAATAAAAGATAAAAAAAGAGAGGAGATAATAAAAGATGTGGGAGTAGTTTTTCAGGATCCAGATGATCAACTGTTTATGCCAACGGTTTTTGATGATGTTGCCTTTGGTCCTATAAATTTAGGGTTAAATAAAAAAGAGGTAAGAGAAAGGGTTAAAGAAGCTCTTTCTAAACTTGGCCTTTCCGGATATGAGGAAAGATGTTCCCATCACTTAAGTTTTGGAGAGAAAAAAAGAGTGTCTTTAGCAACAGTTATCTCAATGAAGTCAAGAATACTGGTACTTGATGAGCCTACAGCTAATCTTGATCCAGGAAGTAGAATGGAGTTAATAAAGGTTATAAAAAGTCTAAATAAAGAAGAAAAAGTTACTATTATAATAGCTACTCATGATGTAAATGCTCTTCCCGAGCTTGTTGATCGTATATATGTATTGAAAAAAACGATAATTGGGGAAGGGACCCCATATCAAGTATTCTCAAATTTTGATTTGCTAAATAAAGCTAATCTGGACGTACCTGAGATTTTTAAGCTTTTTAAAATTCTGAGATGTTTCGGCTATAACTGCGAAAAGTTACCTTTATCCATGCAGGAGGCTGTTGAACAACTAACAAAAACTATAAGGACCCGGGGAGGTCATATACATCTACACATCCATGAGCATACGCACACTATTGGCACAAAATTGAAAATATATGAGCATCATGAATAACTTAAATATCTTCAAATAGTAGAAAAATACGGTGTATCGAAGAACTGGAATTTACATAGTCACTTCTAATAGATCCATTTGATAGATGGAATAAGAAAGAAATGCAGGTAATATACAAGTTAAGAAAATAAAAAATTTTTTGACAGCTTTCTCTCAAGAAGTTAAATTTAAGTTGATGGTCTTATTTGATTTTTAATCAAGTACAAAAATGAAAACTTGAAGAGATACAGAAAACTCAACATTTCTGTCTATTTGAACCCCCAGTATTGCTACTTTGATAGGGACCTTTGGGGAAGGTAAACTTCTTTTACCTTCAAGTCTTTGATTCTACATAAAAACGGTCTCTTTTCTTACAATATCCCGAACTCTTCCCTTTGCCTGGTCTTTAATTGAAACCTGATCCAGGTACTAACCAGCTTTGCTCTCTCCATCGACAGGTTCCCTCAGGGCAATTTTTGAGATAATAAGTGTCCACGGTGTGGTTGGCGAGCTCCATTTATTAGACAGTATTTGTATTCTTTTAAGACACCTTGACCTCTTAGCACACTTTTGATATGGAACCGAAAATAATGGCTTAAAACTGGGAAATTTGCAATTTATACAGTTTCTTGTATTATGTTGAGAGAAAACCTGCAAATAGCTAATTTTAAAAAAATAACAAAAGGGAGGAGATATACTTAAATGAGCAAAGAAAATGTCCCGGTAGCTGAGATTAAGGAATATCTTAAGAGAAATGG
>JAGHCO010000125.1 GCA_021160405.1 Candidatus Aerophobota bacterium | reverse complement strand
GTAATAATGTCACCCGAACAGGCTCTTTTAGCTGCAAAGGCAGGAGCCACCTACGCGAGTCCCTTTGCAGGAAGAATCGATAATTACATAAGAGATAATTTAGGTATTCTTTACGAAAAAACAGATTACTTTGACCATTCCCTTGTTAGTACTATTACTCAACAAAAACTACAAAATTATTTAAACGAGTTTAATGATGAAGAAATAGCTTCTTTATACACTGATGAGAATGTCAAAAAATTAGCTGATATAGCGGGTAATAAAGGTATAAGTAGTGGTGCAGATTTAGTGGAAAAAATAGTAAAGATTTACAGAGTTTATGGTTTTAACACGCAGATTATTGCATCTGCAATGAGAAATGCGAGACAGGTCAGAGAGATGGCAGAGGCAGGGGCTCATGTTATAACTATGGGCTTTCAAATCCTTAAGGATATGTTTCGTCATCCTAAGACTACAGAGGGGATAAGAGGATTCTGTCAGGATGTTGTACCTGAGTATAGAGCTTTGTTTGAAAAATAGGAAAATTTATCTTAAAGACATTCGATAGGTCAGGGGAAAGGGAGCAAAGATAGATAGGGAACTGGTAAAATGAATTCAGGTGGACTAAAGCTTTATTTAGAAAGAGTAAATTAATTCTTAAATTACTCAAGGAAGGGTTAAGTGGAATACTCGAGACTCCAACGAGAGGTTTTTATCTCTAAAGTAAGTAAATAGGTTTAAAATGAGGCAGAAGAGAAAAATTGTCATGGTAAAAGGATATGTGAATATCCTATTTTTATCTATAGCTAATAGTTTCGTAGTTGTTTTAAACAAGCTTCTTCTAACCAGAGATTTCAATATCTGGATAGTGGGATTTTTTAATTTCAGTATCGCAGCAGCTCTCCTTTTCTCGTTCACATTGTATAAAAGTGGCTTTCAAGGGATTAGAAATAAGGAGAGTCGATTTGCAACTTTGGTTTTCATAGGATTAATGGGTTTTTTGTATAATGCAAGTGTGCTGGGAGGACTAACCCGCAGCACTCCTGTAAATGCTAGTATATTGCTAAGAGCTGACATAATGTTTAGCACTATTTTAGCCTGGATTTTTCTCAAGGAAAGACTGTTTTTCTTTGACTTTTTGGGGATGGGATTAATGATGTTTGGTTTCTTCTTAGTTACAAAAGCAAGAATCTTTGGTTTTAAGATGCACTGGTCAGGGGATAGTCTTTTTCTTCTGGCGGCCATTGTACTTTCTATAAATGCTCTAATGATTAAGAAACTTTTATCAAACAAAGTACCCGGAAGCACCATAGCTATGTATAATGCTACTATAAACGCGATCTTCTTTGCTATTTTTGTCTGGGTCTTTAAGCAATATCATGATCTAAGATTTTTTGAAGAGAGAAATTTCCTTCTAATACTTATGCTCGGTATATTGACGGGAATGAATTATATTTTTTATTATGGTGCTCTTCGATGGCTACCAATATGGTTAGTGAGAACGTCAGTACTTTTTATTCCTATTTTTACTGCAATTATTAGCTATGGAATTTTGTCAGAAATGATAATCCAGGCCCAATTATACGGGATGATTTTCACTATAAGTGGGGCAGCTATCATAATATATAATCAATCAAAAATTTCTAAAAAAGAGAGTATGTGTTACAAATACTTTTAACTTCGAAATACAGTAATAAAACTTGCTTTCTGAATTTTGTAAGAACACAAAAGATTAATTTAAAGGAGGAAGATAAATGAATAGAAGGGAAGAAGTAAGGAAATTGTTAGGTATGTCAGTCGAGGAGCTGATTAAAGAAAGCAGAGGAAGATTAGAAGTTCTACCAACTTTAGATGATTTACATAATCACCTTGCAGAGTCAATTGCCAATGAAATCGAAGAGAATAATAAAAAAGGAAGACCAACCAGGTTGATACTACCTGTTGGTCCAACAGGACAATATCCGATATTAAAAGATTTAATCCGTGAAAGAAAAATTAGTCTTAAAAATTGCTATTTCTTTTTTATGGATGAATATTGTGACGATAATGGATACGCACTTCCTAAGGACCATCCATTAAGTTTTAAAGGAACAATGGACAAACTTTTCTTTAAACACATCGATCCCGAGCTAAATATACCAGAAAACCAGGTGATTTTCCCAGATCATTTAAATATTCAAAAACTTCGAGAAAAAATTGCAGAGGTTGGTGGGATTGATACTTGCTATGGGGGTATTGGTATTCATGGGCATGTGGCATTTAACGAGCCTGAAGATAATATCAAGAATTCTGAACCCAGACTTGTCTACCTGAATGCCTATACCATAACAATAAACGCTATTAGAGACGAGGTGGGAGGAAATCTCATAAATTTTCCTCGTAAAGCGGTAACTCTTGGCATGAGACAAATAATGAGTGCCCGCAGGATCAGACTATATTGTCGTAATGATGTGCCAACTCTGGACTGGGCAAATACTGTTTTAAGATTAGCAGTTTTAGGAGAGCCTGGTGATGATTACCCGGTAACTTATCTAAGAGAACACAGAGATTATAAGGTAATTACCGATCAAAATACAGCTAAAAAACCAAGGTACATCCTTTGATAGATAATAGATCTGGTATTGAAAGGAAGTGAAATTGTAATCATCCTAAATAAAGGGGAAAATTATGAAGATAAAATGGGGAGTGATTGGAGCAGGGGGATTTGCAGATAAAAGGTCTTTGCCTGGAATGAGAGAAGCACGAAATTGCGAGTTAACGGCAGTTATGGTCAGGAACTTAGATAGGGCCAAGAAACTGGCAAAGAAACACGGTGCCAGTAAATTTTATGATAAAGTGGAAGACTTATTTAAAGATGAAGAAATTGACGCAGTGTATATTGCTACTCCTGTTTATCTTCACAAGGAACATACTATTATGGCCGCTAACTATGGTAAACATGTCCTTTGTGAAAAACCCATGGCCATGAACACCAAGGAATGTGAGGAAATGATAAAAGCCTGTCAAGATAACAAGGTTAAACTGATGATTGGTTTCATGAAGAGATTTCATCCTTTTCATCAACAGATAAAAAGACTAATCGATGAAGGAAAGATTGGTCAGATTGTGGAGATTAGGTGTCAATTACACTTATGGTACCCAGATACTCCAGGAGCATGGCGTCAAAATCCTACATTGGGGGGAGGAGGTTGTCTTATGGATGTTGGTTCACACTGTATAGATTTGCTCTGTTTTCTAGTAGGGGATGTAACCGAAGTAATGGCTCGAGCTGAAAATGTTATCTTTAACTATCCAGTGGAAGATATATCCACTTTAATTTTAAAATTTTCTACAGGAGCACAGGGTATAGTAGATACCTCTTTTAGTATTCCCTACCGAGAAAATCCCGTGGAGATCTATGGTACTCGAGGGACAATCTTGGCTTTCAGGACTATGGGACCATTTAATAATCCTCACGCCAAGATGATCACAGAAAATCGTGAGGAAGAGTTAAAAATTCCTTATACCCATGATGTGTATCAAGCCGAATTTGAGCACTTTGCTCAATGTATTCAAAAAAATACTCCACCTCTCATCAGCGGCGAGGATGGACTAAAGAATATACAGATTATCCAGGCTGCATATGCATCTGCTAAAGAGGGAAAGATAGTAAAAATAAGTAATAATTAAAAACTAACGAGTTTTAGTAATGATAAAAAAGGGGAAGTGATGGATCAGGATCTAATAGCTCAATTTAAAAAGAAAGCTAAGAAGAGTCCTCAAAGAATAGTTCTCCCTGAAGGAGAGGAAGAAAGAATTATAAAAGCGGCGAAAATAGTTAAGCAAG
>JAGHCO010000013.1 GCA_021160405.1 Candidatus Aerophobota bacterium | reverse complement strand
TTTTTTACTTTCATTACCGATATTTTTTACTTTCATTACCGATATTTTTTACTTTCATTACCGATATTTTTTACTTTTTTGGTGATGAGTTAAGTTTCTCTAATTCCCTTTCCTGTTCCTTAATAAATCTGGTATATTCCAATACCTCTCGCATTGATTCTTCCGACTTTAAAAGGTCAAACTCTCGGAGTAATTTTATCCGGTATTGATTTTTTGGATTTTTATTTGATTTTTTCATAAGTTCTCTATTTACCAGTAAGCCGTTTAACCAGTATACTGTTATCCTGTTTTTCCTTCCACTCTTTTATTAGCTCTTCTAAAGCAATTTTGGCAATCTCTGATTTAGCTACTTTTTTCTCTCTGTATTTACTTCTTAAGTTTAACCAAGTATCTTCAAGGTCGTCTATTAAATCAATAGGTAAATAAAAAGTAGCCTTACTAGTGTTTGCTGTCTTACCAGTATATTGTTTTACTGGCTTGATGATTTGTTGGGAAGCTGGCTTATCTTCTCCTAAAAAGATAGCAGCTCCTTTACCTTTTATTCTAGCTCTTTTAGCCATATTTAATAACCTCCTTTGCTAACTCACGGTAAGCATTGGCCGCCTCTGAATTTTTAGCATAGATTAAGACAGGTTCTCCTGCCACCGATGAGTCAGCAAATTTTATTGTCCTTTTAATTATAGAGTTATATACTTTTCCTCCAAAGACCTTTTCTACTTCTTCTACTATATCTGTTGAGTGGATTGTTCTTGTTTGGTGCATTGTCCTTAAGATTCTCGTAGTGAGTTTAGGATTTACTTTAGAACGGATCTTCTCTATAACCTTATTAAGCTGCCTTAAACCTCTCATAGCTAAGTATTCACACTGGAGGGGGATTATCACGGTTTGAGCGGCAACTAATCCGTTGACTGTGAGAACTCCTAAACTTGGTGGACAGTCGATAATAACATAGTCATAGTCCTTTGTATCATTCAAAACGCTTCTTAAGGTGCTCTCCCATGCTACCTCACCGATTAGCTCTGCTTCGGCACCGGAAAGATCCTGATTTGCTGGTATGAGATCTACTCCAGATATTTTAGTTTGTATTGCAACATTTTTTAGGTTCAATTGAGAACCGATTAAAACATCATAGATGGTTTTTTCAAAATTATCAGGGTTAAGCCCTAAACCTATGGTAAGTCCTCCTTGAGGATCTAAATCAACGAGTAAAACTTTTTTCTTTAGCTCAGCAAGGGCAGCCCCTAAATTTATAGCAGTTGTCGTTTTTCCTACTCCCCCTTTATTGTTAGCAATTGTGATAAGCTTACTCATTGATATGCCTACTTAGAAGTATAGCAGTTTACCATTTTACTGTCAAGATGATATGTCAGAACTACGGCAATGTGAGAAGAAGAGGAGAAGTTATTTGGAAAGGTCCGGGAGTGTTTTTGAAATACGTTCCGCGGTCTTGTAAGATAAATCTGCGATGGATTGATAAGCGTGGTCTATATTTTTGTTCACGAGTTCATAATTCTTATCTGTTAGTGTCGAATCAAACGTTTTCTTGAAGTAAAAATAATATAGATCAATTTCCTCATTCAAGGAATTGATATTTCTTTGTATGGCTGCGACTGAGCGTTGAAGGTCCGGAGTTAATAGAGAGACAAAGGAGAAGTTTTGCTGTAAGAAAGGCAGGATGATTTTTTTAATACTCAATGTCTCCTTTTTGGAAACTTTGGTCTGTGACGCAAGAACTTTCAGTTCCTCATCAGTTCTTTTTAATAATCTTTCAATTGCTTTTAGGGTTTTCTCTCCACCTTTAGGAAACTTGGAGAACATGGATTGCGCCCAGTTTAGTAGGTCCCGGTCAAGTCCCCCGAGTGCCTCCTTTAGGAGGTAGTGAGTTCTTGCAAGTTGAGGGATGACTTCCTTAAATTCTAAGGACAAACTTTCCTTAAAGTTCTTTGTTCTTTTCTTTTGGTTGATCCATCCCAATAGTAAGGTGCCCAAAAACCCGAGAACCCAACCGAAAGTTGTATATATGATTGGTCCCATTTTGTTTATGAGGGATAGAGCTGTCTCTACCACTTATTTAAAAACTCCCTAATGGCGTCTTCCGGTGATAAATTAAGGTAAATTTCAGTGGTTGTCAATCTATCGTGGCCTAAAAGGGTTTGGAGGGCTCGGGTGGAGATCCCTTTTTTGATGCAGTTGACTGCAAAGGTATGTCTTAAAACGTGAGGGGTAATCGGTTTTGAGATTCCAGCTTTATCTGCTACTTTCTTTACAATTCTCTCGATAGTTCTCTTGCTTAATCCAATATTGTTGTTTTCAGCGAAGTGATACTCAAACAATTTTCTTACCCTGTCCGTCATTGGGATGATTCTTCTCTTTGTCTTTTTACCGTAAGGGCCACCTTTGCCATAGATAACTAATCTTCTTTCCTGCCACTGGATATTTTCTTTTTTAAGATCAGCAAATTCTGAAAGTCTTAATCCGGTATCTAAAAGTGTCCAGACAACAAACTTTTCCCGGAAAGTATCGCAGGCATTGGTTAGCCTGTTTACCTCATCATCATCTAATGGTTCTCTTTTGTATTGGTAAGGCATGGCTTGTATCTCAATTTAGTATTTGTTTAATTTAAGTTTTATGGGTTTACTTATATAAAGGTTGCCAACTGTATCTTTATAAAATCCATGAACCTTTACAGCGTTTTTAAAACCTGAAGATTTTAAATTTTGCATAATGCTTGCTTCTTTCATCCAAACAGTTAAGTTTTCCCAGGGGGAAAGCTTACATGGTAGTCGCTTATTACTTCCCAGCGGGATAAACAGCAGGAATTGGTTAGCGGTTTTTGGCAATCTGAGTCCACATGATGATAAGGTAACTGCAGGCTTACCTACGTTATTAGCCTCTAAGAAAAGCATTCGGGGAGATAAATGAGAACCTTGTGCCAACACACCAAAGGTTATCTTAACTTTTATTCTGGGTTTCTCTTTTATAATATTTCTAATAAGGGTATAGGTGGATAAACCAGCCCCCCATATTGCAACTATGGCGATTATGATGTGAGCATAATCCATTCTTATCCTTCTTTTTATTTTAACCTAGTCCATTAAATTGTCAACATTTAGTAAAAAAGACGACAATAAGTCGTCTTTTAATAATCTATAATGCTGATAAAATGGGGATTTCCGGTTAGAGGATTTTGGTAAATGTCGCACTTTTATACAGAAGACGACAAAGGGGAGGATAAAAATTCAATTGTTCGCCTGATAGCTTTCTTTTTCGTTTGGGTAACCTCTCGGAAGCTCTTTACTATACTCCATAGTCTCTTACCCCCTTTGATT
>JAGHCO010000079.1 GCA_021160405.1 Candidatus Aerophobota bacterium | reverse complement strand
TATCTATACACCAAAGGAGGCAAAAAGGCAAGTTAAAGAATAATTTGGGGGTGATGAAAATATCCCTGATTGGTAAGATACCGACCAGGGATGGGTTCAATAATTTCCGAGAAAACTCTTTCAATAATGAGAGGAGGTGGTGAAAACATACTTAGAATTCAAAAATTAATAAGGAGGGAAAAAGATGATAAAAAAGAAAAGTATAGTAATATTGTTAATTATGATTTTTATAGGTGGGTTAATAGTCAGTCTGTCGGGAATTACATTCGCTGCTGAAAAAAGGTATAAGATTGTTCTTGTAGCTCATAGTACAGGAGTAGCATTTTGGGTTCCAGTAAAAAAGGGGATGGAAGATGCTGCTAAGCTCTTAGGTGTAGATGCGAGTTTTGTTGGTCCATTAGGATTTAATGTTCAAGAACAACGAGATATTCTGGAAAATGTTATAGAATCTGGAGTCGATGGATTAGGGGTTACTCTACCTGATCCTGAAGCTTTTGATGCTCCTGTCAAAAGAGCTATTGATATGGGGATACCCGTTGTATGCTTTAATACAGATGATAATACCCCTAATGCTAGAATGGCTAGAATAATGAGAGATGAGGTTGAGGCAGGGAGAGTATGGGCAAGGCAGATTGTGAAATTGATAGGCAATGAGGGTAAAGTAGCTTTGCTCACTGAAGCTCCAGGCCAAATTTCATTGGAACAGAGGTTGAAGGGAGCACGAGAAATATTAGATAAAACAAATATAAAATATACAATACTAAATACTACAACTGATCGAACTACAGCTATGGGTGTAATTGAGAGTTACTATATGGCTAATCCAGATGTGGATGGCTTTTTCTCAGTTGATACGACTGGAACTCCCGCTGCTGCACTTTTCATAAAAAGAGAAGGATTAAAAGGAAAAGTTGTAAGCGGAGGGTTTGATCTTACTCCTGTTACTCTAAAGGCTATTAAAGATGGATATTGTGCATTTACAATTGATCAAAATCCTTATACTCAAGGTTGGTATACAGTTCAGACGTTATATCTTTATCTTAAATATGGCATTTATCCAGCTAATATCGATACTCGGTCTGGAATCGTTGATGCTAGCAATGTAGATCAAGTAATGAAATTAGCTGAAGAAGGATACAGATAAATGTCATATCAAGGGAAAGGAAGTCTTTACCTCCTTTCCCTTGATAAATTACAAACTATGGAATTAAATTAAAAAAAGGAAAAAAGAGCTGATGTCTAAGAAAAAAATAAAAGATCCATCCCAAGAGTATGTGCATACTTCAGCACTTGTCAAATCAACTCACGTTTTTAATTTTTCACAATATTTTAAGCAAATATTAGAAGTGAGAGAGATTGGCGTTATAATTGCTTTAATTTCCATTGCTTTATTTTTTAGCTTAACTACTTCAGTATTTTTAACATGGCGTAATTTTTTTAATATAGTAAGACAAGCTTCTGTAATAGGTATCATCGCAGTGGGTATGACTATACTTATAATTTCTCAAGAATTTGACCTTTCTGTAGGCTCTATTCTTGCTGTAACTGCTATGACCTCTGGTCTTATGATTAAGCATACCCATATGAATATTTGGCTGACAATACCTCTTGGCTTAGGATTAGGTGCGATAATGGGATTAATAAATGGTTTTATAACTATAAAAGGTCACATTCCTTCTTTCATTGCAACACTGGGGATGATGATGTTTTACAGAGGTATTGCTTTCGTTCTTTCAAAAGGTATGCCAATAGCTTTATATAAACCTTCTTCTTTTTACATTTTATTAGGACAGGGAAGATTATTTGGACTTATTCCTGCCCCGGCTATCTGGTTAGTTGTAGTATGTTTAGTTGGTTATTTTTTCTTACACCACACTAAGTATGGATTTGAAGTTTATGCTACAGGGGGAAACGAGGAGGCAGCAAGACTCTGTGGGATAAATACTAAGAGAATTAAGTTAATTAGTTTTATTATTGCGGGTATGGCTGCAGCTTTTGCTGGCCTTGTATCAGTCGCTTATTTAGGGTCAGTTACACCTAGGCAAGGGATGGGAATTGAGCTTGAAGCTATCGCGGCATCGGTTATTGGGGGAGCTTCATTATTAGGAGGTGAAGGAAGTATTTTAGGAGCTTTTCTAGGAGCATTTATCATGGCGGAGATACGGAATGGATTAGTTATAAAAGGTGTAGGCGTGTACTGGCAAGATGCTCTTTTAGGATTAGTAATAGTTATAGCGGTTCTTCTTACAACTCAAATTCAGAGGAGACGAGCAATAGAGAGCTAAATTTGAATAGCATTTGGTCAACTTTACTAAGTTGGGTTAGGTTATTATAGTTGAAAGGTTTTTCTTGATTTGTTGGTTTTTAAATAATGTGGGCTAAAAAGTAGGATAGTAATAGCATTTTAGTCTCTTTAAAGATTTCTTATTTGCTTAACTACTGCCTAAAGCCTACTTATTTATCCTATTATCTTAGTATTTGGTTTTTTTCAAAGAAGGTTTGTAAGCAAATAGTTTGATAAAATTTAACCAGACCTTATGGATCCTACAGTTCAGAAGTGGTAGAGTAGTGGACTTAAAATCCAATTCAATCGTCTCTTCAAATCCCTACCAAATCAGCAGATCCCATACCAGTAAATAATTTTCACCATTTTTCTTTTCGCAGGATTTCACGATTTTTCACGGATTTTAACCCTT
>JAGHCO010000156.1 GCA_021160405.1 Candidatus Aerophobota bacterium | reverse complement strand
TGCAACAGGATTTCCAGTAAGATAATACATCATAAGTTGAGTAATTATTAATAGAATATCTCCTTCGCAAGAACAGGGAAGCTCATCAGCTAAAAGAGATAATCCAATACAAGGAGTAGTTTTATAATACTTTGAAAGCTCATATTGACACTTAACAGTTAAAGCTGACCAGTTAAACTTTATACTAATGTCTTTAAGCGCTATATAAATTTTCATTGCCTTTTTTAAATCTTCCTCTGTTACAAGAGGTTCGATTTCCCAATCTCTCTTTGCCATTGAGACTAACTCTTTAACTTGCTCATCGCTTATCTCATCCACTCTTTTCACAAGAACATACTGTCCAAGATGTTCCACCTCCACTCCTATTTTCTTTCGTACATCAATATGATCAAATGTGCCGGTATACATACCCATTGCAGCATATCCTAACATTCCAACCCTTGCTTTAGATAGAACACTCACAGTGTAGGCTGCTTTTGAAAATTGTTTTATCTCCTCTTTAATTCCCTGAGAGAGAGAATTGGGCATTCCATAAACAAACTTAAAATTAAAGCCCATCTCCTCCAAAGTCTCCCTTATCACCCCCTACCGCTGGCAAACCACCTAAGGTAATCCTGGTGTCATCTTGCTTATAGGTGATATGAGACCAAAGGAGGATTGGCTCACTAAAAAATTCCCTTAAGGTGGCTACCAAATTGGGAGCCCCTACCCAAGAAACTAAAAGGGCAATAATAAAATCAGGGGAGCTTTGATGAATCTCCTTAACTACCTTCTCCGCATCTTTTTCTTGCTTAACTATAGAGGTAGTGGTAAATTCGATATTTAGATTTGAAAGCATTGTCTTTGACTCAGCAACAAATTTTTCCACTACCTCCCGGGGATAATCTGGATATCCAAAAGGTACCAATATAGCCTGGGGCTTCATTTAATCTCTCCTTAATCTTATAGTTACAATTTCAAACTTCTTACAGGGAAATGATATCACATTATCAGCCAATTTTAATCTTTCTTCCCTTTCCTCTAACAGGTTGGTTTTCCACACTTCTTTAATAGGGAAATCGAGATAAATTTTAACCTCCGAATCCTTTCCCTGTGTTTCATACCCTCTAAGTATTATATCATTACCATCCTCGGCTTTTTTAAGGACAGTAAGGATGAAATTATCCGGCTCTACCTTAACAAAACTTTTGGAAAAAGGCAATGATCCTCCTTGGCATTTTTGATTTACAATGCCCATCAGGGGATTATTTATCTCCATTCCTCTTTGAACCACCTTCGCCTCTTGCCAATCTCCCTGATAAGGATATAGAGAATATTTGAAGATATGCTCTCCCAACTCCTCAGCTAAAGGAGCATCATACGATTTCGGCGGTCGCACTTGATTCACACTCCAAAGAAGGACTAAGTCAAGATTATTTCCCTCTATCCAATATCCAGGATTACCTGTATTTATTAAGGCAACTCCATAACTTCCCCCCTGACAACTAACCCAATTCTGAGCCGCAAAATGTCCCTTGTCTCTTTCGATAACCGCATAAGGGGTCTCATAATATATCTTGAAGTTCCTAAGGGAGAGGGGGAAGCGAACTTTAAGCAAAATCCCAGACTCCTTTAGGTTTATCTTGGTCTCAAAATCTATTCTTTTAAAATCATTATATAAGCTCACCGTTTGCTCCCTTTCCCCTCCTTTAAAGCCACCTTTGAATTTTATAGAAGCAAAAACCTCTCCTATCTCTATCTTCGGGGGAGGACATTTATAATCTTTCATCCCCCAGATATCCTTCTTCAAATTCAGCATGCCTTCTAAATCCCCATCATGAGTCTGACAAATGAGTTCATTTCCCAAATATTTAGAGGTATCTAACAACTCCCTTTCCATTTGTTTATCATAAATGCTCTTTATCCCCCCACAGGACTTATCAACTTTGATTTTAAACCACTTATTCTCCAATTTATCTTCTTCTGCTTTTAATTGCGTTTTCTTACTTTTCAAGTTCACCTTTTCAATATAGTACGTCCTGTAACCCAAAGAAGGGACATTCTTAACAAAAAACAATGACTAAACATCATTTTTCTGAGAAGGAAAGTAATTCCCCTTCTCATCCTTTAAGTTAAGGCTACCCTCTACCTCATAAAGGCCATCTCTTTGCCAGGAAACGGGATTAAAGAGAACAAGCGCTTTTTTCTCTGTGCTAATCTTGTTAATTAACTTACCTAAAGAATCTTCTAAGATTAATTTTGTTGTCTCATTTATCCTCCCCGTCTCCTCTATCTTCCCATATCTTCTCATGGCTTCTCTATATACATCATCGATATGTGAGCCTCCTATAATATCATGAAAGCTATTGAAGATAAGAGCATCCCAAGCCAATTTCATCTTACCGAAAGGATACTTTCCTCCTAAAAGAAAATTGATGGTTGAGAATTTCTCTGCCGAAAGTAAGGCATTCTCCACCTCCCTTTGGGCTTTCTTTAGCTCACATCTTCCCTCAAAGGTTCCTCTAAGATCAGCGCCTCGAAGAGGAAGGGAAAAATCATCGCTAAAGGTCTTTAGGTTTTCCTTCTCAACTTCTTGGAAAAATTTAGAAGGGGTGGAAAATATAAATTCATATCCCTTTAATTTTTCATTAAGCAGATCTACAGCTTTAAAGACATCCCCTTGAGGAATAAAATTATCGTTACCTAAAGGAATCAAGGTGATATCTTGAGGAGATTTCTCCAAGAGTTCATCCACCCAATTCTTTATTTCTTGAATAGTTTTATTTAAATCAATTTGTTTATTCTCATCTACAGCTCTATAACTATAAAAAAGATCTTTTTGTAATTTAGTGCTCTCTGGAGTAAGATATGTTAAGGGTGATCCATAACCTTTGTTCATCCAGTGAGTTAAAATCCTAGAGCCATCAGGGGATTGCCAATAAAAAATATTGGGCAGATCCTTTCCTATTTTACCCGGGACGCCTCGCCAGAAGACAAAATACTTAAACCCAGATTTATTAAGTGTCCCTGGAATTTGAGCAAAATACCCAAAACAGTGCATATTCAGGAGAAAATAACACG
>JAGHCO010000231.1 GCA_021160405.1 Candidatus Aerophobota bacterium | reverse complement strand
TTTGGGAAAAAGAGAGGTTTAAAAATCGTTCATTGAAAATTATGGGAGGATCTGAGGTTATTTCTATTCCAGTACCTGATGATACGATTCTCTGTGATTTTTGCAACGCTCAAATTACTCGGTTTCCTGTTCCAGTGTATTTAGGCAATGCCTTGTGCCAGAAATGTTTTGCTGATATGAAAAGGGACATTAAAAGAAAGGCAAAAGATGAATCCTGAGTTGAAACGCAAGAAAAGGTGGTTTAGGGCTTTAAAGATTGCTGAGTGCTTATTTGAGGATGAAGGATACCACACAAAGTATTTAGAAGATCTAAAAGAGTTTTTGAAAGGAGAGAAAATGTACTCACCAAAAATAAAAGAGGATCTTGTCCCAAAGCTGTACAAAAGGGCAAAAGCTGAAGGTATATCAATGACAGAATTGGTGGATAAAATTCTTAGAAATGCCTTAAACAGAAAGAAAAATAAAAGGAAAGGAGTAAAAGATGAAGGCAAAAACTGAATGGGTGAATTTCAAAGAGATCAAAGAAAAGGTAGGAATGGAGGATGTTTTAGATCACTATGGACTTCTTAGGGAATTGAAAAGAGAAAAAAATAAGCTTGTAGGTTACTCTCTTTGCAATGAGGATCATCACAGTAAAAGAAGCTTCGTAGTGAATACTACTGAGAATACCTGGCACTGCTTCTCTTGTGGTGAAAGTGGTAATGTCGTGGACTTTGTCTCTTTAATAGAAGATGTAAATATAAAGCTGGCTGCTCTTTTGCTCAAAAAATGGTTTGGGATAATCTCTGAGAAAGATAGGAAACTGTTTAAAAAGAGAAGCTGAAAAGCTCTCATTAAAAGGCTCTTGATAATCAAGGGCCTTTTACTTTGACATACGCCATATTTTGTGTTATAGTATACAGTCTATCCTACTTCTCTATCCCAGAGAATACACACTCTAAGCCAAAAATAATATGCATCAAATAGCTTCCACGCATCACCGCCCTCAAAACTTTAGCAAGCTGTATTAGTCTTGATAACTGTATTGTTACACTATCAGGAATCTCACCTATACAGGTGATTTTTTATTTTTAATCCCCGTCTTTCCCCCAAAGAAGCTTTAATTTGCCTTGAAGAGCAAATTTTCCCTTCTATCTTTAATTTTCTTCCCTTAGTATTCTGAAACTAAGAATTTGTTGTTATGAGAAAAGGTAAGAAAGATAAAAAGAATAATAGCTTTAAAAAAATACCTAATTCTCTGCGTAAATACAGAAAGATGAGAGGCTTAAAACAAAAAGATGTTGCAGAGATACTTGGGTTAAAAAGCACAAGTATGATCTCCCGCTGGGAGAAAGGTTTTGTTTTACCAAAGCCAATGAATATATTTAAGTTAGCTGCCCTTTACCGGACAATGGCAGATGCTCTCTTCATTGACCTTATAAGATCAGTGAAAGAAGATATTCACCGAAAAGAAGAGGAAATTTTAAAGGTAAAAAATGAGGAGTGCAGCTGAAAATAAACATGAGAAACTACCAAAAACTAAATTCTTCGGTTAGGGATATGAGAGATGGCAACTGGTACTGGATAAACAGAGCCGTTTTACATATCTATGGTCCAAAGCTCAAAGCCTCTGGGATAGCTGTTTATAATGCTCTGGCATCATTTGCCAATTTCAAGACCCAGACCTGTTTTCCTACTCAAAAAGCTTTAGCTGAACTTACTGGTATGAGCCGAAGGACGGTCTCAAGAAAAATTAAACTGCTAAAAGAGCTTGGCTTGATAAAGGTGGAAAGAAAAAAGGGAAGCTGTATCTATCATATTCTTAAGGTAGATGTGCCAAATGGGACACAACCCTGTGACAGAAATGGCACATCTTGTGTGACAAAGGATCACACAAACAATAATAATATAACAAGAATAAATATAAATAATAACGCTAATAAAAAAATTTTAAATTTTTCTTCTAAAGGGTTTTCTCCAAGGACAAAAGAGGAGCTTTTAGCCCTTGATTTGGCAGAAGAGTTAAACGACCACAAGAATTTATCCCTTTACCTTCGCTATGCAAGATGTTATCCAGAGCCTTTTTTAAGAAAAGTTTTAGGTGAGGTAAAGGAGATACCAGCAGAGAGGATAAAAAAATCAAAGGCCGCCTTATTCACCTACCTCGTTAAAAAATATGCTGAAAATAAAAGAGCCGGTTAAAATCTTATCCATTGTCCCGGGGACAAAATACCTGGGGACTGCCCTGTTTTACGGCTCAGAGTTAAGAGACTGGGGAATAAAGGTCTTAAATGCAAAGGGAACAAAAGAGAAGATCAAAAAGGCAAAAGAGATCATCTCTGATTTTATTGAGAAGTATGAGCCTCAGGTTTTAGCCGTAAAAAAGCTTGATTTAAAGAAAAGCTCTAAGAATTTAAACAGTTTAGTGAGGAAAATAAAGGAGTTTGCAAAAAGAAAAGGGCTGACTGTCTGCCAGATGAAGCTATCTGAGATAAAAGAATCTATCCTGCCTCAAAGGAGGATGAACAAAAAAGAGCTTGCCCAAATTATGGTCTCACGCTTCCCAGAACTTCTCTTTGACTTTAAAAAAGAGGAGAAAAATAGAAACAGGTATTATGAAAGAATGTTTGAGGCTGTTGCACTGGGGTTTTCCTCTTTTTATAAGGTCGATGGGAAGATAAAGTTAAACAAAAGATATGGCAAAAAATAAAAAGAGAATCTTAGCCATTGATCCTGGAACACGTCACATGGGATATGCCTTTTTGGATAAAGGGCGTCTTTTATACTACGGTGTTAAGATTATTGAGAAAGGAAGATCTCCCAGTGAGACTTTAAGAGAAGGAAGAAAGATAGTTTTAAGGCTAATCAACGATCTAAAGCCCAACATCTTAGCGGTTGAAAAAGCATTTATATCCAACAACAAAAGTGCATCACTTCTCAATGTGTTTTTTGATGAAATTAAGGCTGTCGGCAAGCGGAAAGGTCTTAAAGTAGTATGCTTTGCCCCATCAACTGTTAAAAAGCACATTGCTAAGAACGGCTGGGCAAAGAAAAAAGAGGTGGCAAAAGCTCTCTGTTCAAAATACCCCGAGCTTAAGGTCTACCTTACCCAAGATAGA
>JAGHCO010000171.1 GCA_021160405.1 Candidatus Aerophobota bacterium | reverse complement strand
GAGTTAATAGATCGGGTAATAGCCACAGTAAATGGAAAAATAATTACTGAAGCTGAACTGCAAAGAGAGGTTCGTATTGTCAAAAAAGATGTGGGAAAAGAGAACAAGGACTTAGAGAAAAAAGTTCTCCAGCAAATGATAGATAACTCTTTACTTGAACAAGAGGCAGAGAAGGAAAGTATAAAAGTTTCTCCTCTTGAGGTAGAAAAGGCTGTTGAAAAAATTAAAAAAAATTTTTCTAAAGAGAGGTTTCTTCAGATTTTAAGCGAACAAGGAATATCTCTTGATGAACTTAAAGAAAAACTTAAGGGACAGATCCTCCGGGAAAGGTTGCTGTCTAAAAAAGCAAATGAGATAAGGCAAGGAATTAGAATAAGGGAGGAGGAGGTAAGGAATTTTTATCAAAGATTAAAGGCTTATCTGCAAGGTGAGGGAAAGAAAGAAGAAGATATTATCCGATTCTATCAACGGTATCAAGAAAAATTAAAGCAAGTTCAAATAGCTCAAATTGTAGTTAAGGGAAAAGATAAGGCCCAGAGAATTAGTTATCTATTAGAAAAAGGGAAGGATTTTTCTACTATGGCAGAAAATTTTAGCTTAACTCCAGAGGCTAAAGAGGGAGGAGACTTAGGATGGTTTAGTTTCTTTCAAATAAAACCTTCTTTAAGAGAAGAAATTTTAAAATTAAAAAAAGGCGATGTTAGTAAGATGCTCAAAATTAAGGATGATTACTATCGCTTTATCAAGGTAAAGGATAAAAGAGAGCTTTTATTTAGTAAGTGGAGACAAAAAGTTAAAGATTACCTATCCCAAATAAAGATAGAAGAGGCTATTCAAAACTGGATAGCAAAGTTAAGGTCAAAATCTCAAATCATAATAATTGAGTCTTCTTTGCAGTAAAAAGGATAATTAATATGGGGAAATTTGTTATTGAGGGGGGAATTCCTCTTGAGGGGACGGTTAAGGTTAGTGGATCAAAGAATGCTGCCCTACCCATTATGGCTGCTTGCCTCTTGACAGAAGGAGAGTGTCATCTAAAAAATATTCCTCACTTAGCCGATATTCAGGTTATGGGAAAAACCTTAAAAGAGTTAGGAGTTAAAGTAGAAAGAAAGGGAGAAAAGTTAAGTGTTAATGCCGGCCATCTTACCCGATATGAGGCTTCTTATGAGCTGGTAAGGAAAATGAGAGCTTCTTTTTTAATTCTAGGTCCTCTCTTGGCCAGGCTAAGTAGAGCTCGAGTACCCCTGCCGGGAGGTTGCAATATAGGAAGAAGACCTATAGACTTGCATCTAAAAGGATTAAATCAAATGGGTGCAAAAATTGAAATAAGACACGGATATGTAGAGGCAACTGCTAGAAAAGGACTGCAGGGAACAAACATTTATTTTGATTTTCCAAGTGTTGGGGCTACTGAAAATATAATCCTTGCCGGCTGTTTAGCTAAAGGAACTACCATCATTGAAAATCCCTCTCGTACTCCCGAAGTTTTAGACATGATTAACTTTTTAAAGGAGATGGGGGTAAAAATAAATGAGAAAAAAGCTAATCTTATCAAAATTGAGGGGAGAGGGGAAATCCTCCCTGCTAATTACTCCATTATTCCTGATCGTATAGAAGCTGGAACTTTACTGATAGCCGGGGTTATTAGTAAAGGAAAAATTATCGTGGAAGGAGGAAATCCTAATCATCTTGGGACTTTTCTTGTAAAATTAAAGGAGATGGGGGTGAAAATTGAGATATCTGATAAAGCAATAAGAGCTACCAGAGAATCCAATATTAACCCAGTTAGAGTAAAAACTCTTTCTTATCCAGGTTTCTCTACAGATCTTCAGCCTCAATTATCTTCCTTAGCTTGTCTGGCTAAAGGTAAAAGTATAATAGAGGAGACTATATTTGAAAATAGATTTACCCATGTTCCTGAACTGAGGAGGATGGGAGCTCAAATTGAGGAGGGAAACTCAAGAATAATAATTGAAGGAGTCCCTTCTCTATCAGGAACTCAAGTAACAGCTCCTGATATAAGGGGAGGAGCAGCTTTAGTGTTAGCTGGATTAGCAGCTCGAGGAAGAAGCGAAGTTTTTGAGATTCATCATATTGACCGAGGATACGAAAGATTAGAAGAGAAGCTTTCCAATCTGGGAGCCAGAATAAGGAGAAAAGAGGATTAAATGTTTCTCAGAGGCAAAAAAATAGGAATAGATCTTGGGACTACTACCATCATAATATATGTAGAGGGAAAGGGGGTGGTTTTCAAAGAACCTTCAGTAGTATCAATAGATAGCAAATCCGGAGAGATTGTGGCTATAGGGAGTGAAGCTAAAGAAATGCTGGGTAGAACTCCTGAGAGTATCGTGGCTCTTAGACCAATGAAAGATGGAGTAATTGATGATTATGAAATTATAGAGAATGTACTTAAATATTACATCAGGAGAATCTGCGGTAGGTGGGAAATTTTTCATCCCTATCTTATGATTTGTATTCCCACAAGAGGTACTTCAGTAGAAAAAAGAGCGGTAGTGAATGCAGGTATGCGTGCAGGGGCAAAAAAAATTTTCCTAATTGAGGAACCTAAGGCAGCAGCTGTAGGAGCAAATGTAGATATAACCAAAGCGGAGGGAAGTATGGTTGTAGATGTAGGTGGAGGAACTACTGACATAGCTGTTCTTTCTTTAGGAGATATCGTGGTTGGGGAGTCTCTTCGGGTAGCTGGAAATAAAATGGATGAGACAATTGTAAGGTATATAAGAAAAGAATACAATGTAGCCTTAGGAGAAATTAGTGCTGAACGAGTAAAACAAAAAATTGGCTATGCTACGCTTCCTCCAAAAGATGAGGAAATGGAAGTTAAGGGAAGGGATTTGATAAAAGGTCTCCCAAAAAAAATTAAAGTTAGCGCTGAAGAGATATGCGAGATATTATCCGAACCTTTATCTCTTATTACAACTGGGGTTAAAGCAGTTTTAGAAAGAACACCTCCAGAGTTGGCAGCGGATATAATAAATCGAAAAATTGTTCTCACCGGGGGAGGGAGTCTTTTAAAAAACTTTGATCTTTTAATAGAAAAGGAAACCGGAATATCAGCTTATATGGCAGAGGACCCTATCTCTTGTGTAGCTATTGGGACAGGAAAAGCTTTAAAGAGTATGAACATGATTAAGAAGAGATATTGATATGGGAAGTAAAACAAGATTTGTCTGTCAAAAGTGCGGATATGTTTCTCTTAAATGGATGGGGAGATGCCCAGAATGTGGAGAATGGGGCAGCTTGTATGAAGAAAGTATAAAAGAGGAAAAATCTTCCTCCCCCCTTGCTATTTCTATTCCTAAAACTATAGATGAAATTAAGACATCACCCAAAAAATACTATTACAGTGGAATTTCTGAGTTTGATCGTATCCTTGGAGGGGGAATAGTTCCCGGTTCCTTAATTTTAATTGGAGGAGAACCAGGTATTGGTAAATCTACTCTTTTATTGGAAGTAGTAAATAAGTTAAGTTATCTTAAACATCCAATTCTCTATGTCTCGGGAGAAGAATCAGCAGAACAAACTAAATTGAGAGCTCTTCGTCTCGGAGTAGATTCTTCTTTCCTTTATATTTTACCAGAGACAAACTTAGAGATTATTCTCCAACAAATAGATAAGTTAAAGCCTCGGGTAGTAGCCATAGATTCTATTCAAACTGCTTATCTGGAGGATTTAACTCCTATCCCTGGTTCAATCACTCAAATTAGAGAATGTACAGCTCACCTTATGAAAGTAGCTAAAAAGGAAAATATAACCATCTTTTTAGTAGGTCATGTGACTAAAGAGGGGGCTATTGCTGGACCGAGGGTTCTGGAGCATATGGTAGACACGGTTCTTTACTTTGAGAGTAGTCGAGATTACCAGTACCGAGTATTAAGAGCTGTAAAGAACAGATTTGGGCCTACATCAGAAATTGGTATCTTTAAGATGGAAAAGGATGGATTAAAGGAAGTAGTCGATTCCTCAAGGTTGTTCCTAAGAGACTCTTTTTTAGATACCAATATACCAGGAGCAGTTATAGTTCCTACTGTAGAGGGAAGCAGAGTTTTCCTGGTAGAAATTCAGGCTCTGGTAAGTAATTCAAATTTAGCTGTCCCCAGAAGAATAACTCAAGGAGTAGATTACAATCGAATCTGTTTACTGTTAGCTGTCCTGGAAAAAAAGGGGAAGTTTCATTTTTTTAACAAGGACGTATATATAAATGTTGCCGGAGGAATGAGAGTAGATGAGCCTGCTTGTGATTTAGCTATTGCCCTATCTATTATTTCAAGTTTAACCAATAAACCTGTCCCTACCCGCAGCGCAGCTTTAGGGGAAATAGGTCTTGCTGGAGAAATTAGACCAGTAGGATTTATAGAGAAAAGGTTAAAGGAAGCAATTAAATTGGGATTTACCAGGTGTCTTTTGCCTTCCTCAGAGTTGCAAAAGTTAAAGAGAAACAAAGAGTTATCCAAAATAGAGCTTATTGGAGTGGGAAGAATTGGTGAGGCACTAAGAAAAGGATTGAAGGAGAATTAAATTGAAATCAGATACTCAATTTAAGAAAGAATTAGGAGAACTGCTTAAGTTAGTTGCACCTGGTACTCCTCTAAGAGAGGGACTGGAAATGATTCTTCAACTGAGCACCGGAGGATTAATCGTGGTTGGAGATACAGAAAAGGTGCTTAGCGCTATAGATGGAGGATTCCAAGTGGACTATCCTCTTACCTCTACAGCTTTAGCAGAATTGGCTAAGATGGATGGGGCTATTATTCTCTCCAGGGATGCAAAGAGAATTCTGTACGTTAACACTCAACTGGTTCCCGATTATCTTATTCCCAGCAAAGAAAGGGGAACCAGACACAGAAATGCCGAGAGAATGGCTAAGCAGACCAATTGCCCTGTAATCGCCATCTCTCAATCTCGCAACACGATCACTCTGTATCAAAGAGAGATAAAGTACGTTTTAAAACCTTTGCCTGAGCTTATAAGCAGAGCTAATCAAGCTCTGCAAACTCTGGAAAAATACAGAGGGGTTTTTGATAATGTTTTGATGGAATTAGAAGTTTTAGAGTTTCAAAATGAGGTAAGGTTGTTTAATGTGGTAAAAGTTATTCAAAAAGGTGAAATGATAAGAAGAATAAAAGAAGAGGTGGACAGATATATTGTGGAGTTGGGGGAAGAGGCTCGTTTAATCCAGATGCAGTTGAAAGAGATAGTGGGGGAAAGTTTGGAGGAAACCCAGCAGATAATTCAGGATTACGCCAAGGGGGATTACGATAAATCAGTGGCTAAATTAAGGCTGCTTACCTCGGATGAACTTTTAGAGCTTCCAACTATTGCTGAAGCCTTAGGCTATGGAGTGAGGCAAAAAGATTTAGATATCCCAGTTTTTCCAAAAGGTTACAGAGTTATGTTAAAAATACCTCGTTTACCTAAAATAGTGGTAGAAAATGTAGTAAAATCATTGGGTAGTCTGCAAAATATTGTTAAAACTACACCTAATGAGTTGACAAAAATTGATGAAGTTGGAGAAAAAAGAGCTAATTCAATTAAAACTGAGCTTGAGCATCTTAAAAATAGGGCTTTAATGAAAAAATACTAAAAAACAAATGGAGAAATTAACTAAAAATGCGAATAAGATTAATCTTTATTATTTTAATAGCTGCAGTTTGCTATGGAATATCTGTAGTTATAGGGGTAAATTCTTGGATATATACCTTAATCGGTGGATGTATAGGTATTGCAATGGTAAGTGTACAGAGAGCTCTTTCTCGAGTCTCTGTAAGAAAACTAATTGCGGGGGGAATCGGCCTGGGAGGAGGAGTTATTATAGGTAATCTTTTAGCCTATCCTCTTTTTTTAGTTGAGCCTTTAAAATCATCTGCCCCTTTTATTCTTTTAGTGATAAATTTTGTATTTGCCGGGGTAGGGCTAACAGTTGCTTTAAATAAAACTAAGGAGTTGTTTGATCTGTTTTCCTACTTTACAGGGAAGAAATCTCAGATTGTGGAAGGAGGTTATAAACTGTTAGATACATCGGTTATAATTGATGGTAGAATAGTAGAGCTTTGTGAAACTGGTTTTATAGAAGGGATTCTGGTTATACCTCAATTTGTCCTTGCCGAAGTTCAACAGATTGCTGATTCTCCCTCTTCTATTAAAAGAGCAAGAGGGAAAAGGGGACTGGATATAGTAAATAAATTGCAGAACCAGGGCATAGTCCCTGTAGAAATTGTGGATAAAGATTTTCCTCAAGTTACTGAAGTTGATAACAAACTTTTGGAATTAGCAAAATCTACAGGAGCTAAAATTCTCACCAATGACTATAATCTTAAGAAAGTAGCTAAAATACAAGATGTAAAGGTTTTAAACATAAACGAGCTTGCTACTTCTTTAAAACCTGTCCTGCTTCCAGGAGAGCACCTAAGCATAAATATTCTTAAGGAAGGGGAAAATCCTAATCAGGGAATTGCCTATTTAGATGATGGAACTATGGTGGTAGTGGAGGGAGGGAAAAGATACATTGGCAAAGAAGTAGAAGTTACAGTTACCTCTGTTCTCCAAACCACTACAGGAAAGATGATCTTTACTGAGATGAAAGAGGAGAACGAAAGAAAAAGAGTTAGAGGAAAGAAGCTATAAAGAATAGAAAAGGGGACAGGCTACTTTTCAACTTTTCCTCCTAATCCTCCTAAGAGTAATGTCAAATTTCTTTTCCCTCTCCCCTTGCGGGAGAGGGTTAGGGTGAGGGGTTAAAAGTTTTCTTTATCTTTTTTTCTCACCCCCACCTCAAGGGGGAGGAAATTGCTTACTCCGTCTATCTTTTAAATAGAATATCTCATAAAACTTTTGACATTACCCTCCTAAGAGAAAAAGTAGCCTGTCCCCTTTTGTTCTAAGGGAAAAGGACTAAATCAGTGGAAACCAAACAGTTAGCTAATTACTTAAATGAGCTGCTTAAAATTGAAGAAATCAAGGATAAAAGCCTTAATGGTTTAGTAGTAAATAATAAGGGTAAGGTAGACAAGGTAGCCTTAGCCGTAGATGCATCTCTGGATAGTTTTAAAAAAGCAAAACAGGTAGGAGCAAATTTTCTCATTGTTCATCATGGACTGTGGTGGGCTGAGCCTCTCCCTCTATGTGGATCACTTTACAGAAGAATAAAATTCCTCCTTGAGGAAAATATAGCTCTTTATGTAGCCCATCTTCCCTTAGATATGCATCCTGAGTTTGGAAATAATGCTCAGGCAGCTAAATTACTCGCCTGGCCAGTAAAAAAAGATTTTGGAAAGCATAATGGTCTGCTTATAGGTAAGGAAGTATTTTTTAACCCTCCTCGTGGGTTAGAAGATTTAGTAAAGGATTTAAAGGATAAATTAAAGACAAATCCTACTGTTTGGGATTTTGGTCCCAAAGATGTTAAGCGATTAGGCTATGTTAGCGGAGATGCATTGGCTCTTCTTCCCCAGGCTGTAGAGGCAGGGTTAGATGTCTATGTAACTGGTGAGCCAAAACACAGCTATTACTGGATGGCTAAGGAAGAAAAAATTAATGTTATCTTTGTTGGACACTATACAAGCGAAACTCTTGGAGTAAAAGCAATAGGCAAGCACATAAAGAATAAATTTAACTTAAAGGTAGAATTTTTACATCTCTCCACTGGCTATTAGTCTCCCTGGTTTTGTTTGTTTCGTTCATTTTGTTTGAGATTCAATGCTCGGAATAGAGCTTGCAACATGGGAGAGTAGTAGCACACCAATTGATAATGAACGGGATAATGGGTTGATGGTAACGGGTGAATTTTCCTAAAACAGGTGAAGTACTAAATTCTAATATCTAAATTATAAACAAATTCAAATCTCAAAAATTCCTTTAAATTAAACAGATACACCACAGGTGAGGTTTCCTAACTCTATAAATATCACTTTCATGGAGCACTAATTCAGCAGTTTGGGAGGTAGACCTGATTAATAATGGATTGAAACAGCCTGCCTTCGGCAGAGTGAAAAAAACAGAAAGAGGATTGTTGAGTGGGTTTTTCTTATATCTCTATCTCACCTCTCAAATCTAATGTTCCTGATTAATAAGGGATTGAAACTTTTTCACTTCTCACTTTTATTTTTAACTCCCAAGGGCTAAAACAGCCTATCAGACGTAGAGTGAATGTAAAAGAGACCCAGATTCGCTAAACTAAGCCAAGTTGACCAATGGGAAAGAAGAAATATAATAAATTAGAAGATTTCACTGAGAAAGGAATAAAGATTGAAAAAAGGGTAATAAATTCCTATCTGAGAGGATGAATATTACACTAAGAAATTGTAATGAGATTTTATTTGATTAGCTAAATCTTTGTTAAGATGTTATAAAATTGTAATAAGGAGGAATATAAAATGGGGAAAATAATTTTAAAGGTTAAAGATGAAGATTTATTACAGATGGGAAAAGCAAAGGTAAAAGAGGAAATGGAACAAACTCTCAAATGGATGAAAATAAAAGGGCTTCTTAAAAGTATTTCTGAGGCCTTAAGAAGTTTAAAAATAGATTACGATAAAGAAATTGAGAAGATAAAAGAAGAAGCATGGCAGGAACATAAAAAAGAGTTGTCTTTATGAAAATTGTTCTTGACTCGAACATTATATTTTCTGCTCTTATCAGTGGTAAAGAGATTTATTTAGACATCCTCAGAACGAATGATGTCTACATACCTGATATAGTATTTTCTGAATTAAACAAGTATGAAGCTCGTTTGATTGAGAAAACTAAATTAAAGCAGCCTGAATTTAAAATGTTTGTGCGAATGCTTTTCGAAGCAATAATAGTTATTCCTAAATTTGCTATTTCTATAGAAAATTGGCAAAATGCCCATAAAATTTGTAAAGATATAGATGAAAAAGATACACCATTTGTAGCTTTAAGTCTTGAATTCAAAATCCCTTTATGGACTAATGACAAAAAGTTGATGGAGGGCGTTAAGAAAAAAGAATTTGGTAACTTTATCACTACTCAGGAATTGTTAGAGGGAATCTGTGTAGATGATGAGAGAGTTTGAAAGGTAGACCTGATTAATAAGGGATTGGCATTAGAGTTGAGATAGGAAAAGTATTGTTGAGTAATTTTGTTGTTGCCCGCTGTGACGAGTCAATTAATGTTTGTTTTTCTCCTATAAATAATTTCAAAAAAGCCGTTATAGAACATCTAAGCCAGGCAACTCTGGTGGAAGAGATGAATAGATAGTAACTCAAAATATTAGTGATAGACTCCTCACTTCTGGTTGATAGGTAGTCATTAAGTGAGGCTACACATAATAATATTGGATATGCTTAGAACATTGGACGAAACTGTGAATTTGTGTTACTATACAAAGGCATCTTGCTGATATGTCCATAGCCAAAGTTGATTATAGTCATCTCTGGCTATAATTTATGAGAATAAATATATGAAGGAGGTTCCCTTTATAGTAGGAGGGAGAGTTGAACCTCCCTATTTTGTGGGAAGAGAAGAAGAGCTTACTAAACTAATTTCAGATGCCCAAACTCTTTCCCAAAATAATCTTATTTTAGCCCCCCGTCGATTTGGAAAAACCTGCCTCCTGCACAATGTTAAAATCAGAGCAGAGGAAAAGAAGAGCCTTATTATACCAGAACTCCGGGTTTATATGGATTTTTACAACCGAAATGAAGGATTGGATGGTTGCTATCTTCACGACCCATTAACTGTGGGATTTGCAATAAATCCAGCTTTTTGTGAAATTGAACAATACCATATTGATGTAGAAACAGGGGGCGAAATAGCCAGGGGTACCTCAATTGCAGATTATCGACCAACAAGAATATTTAAAGAGAAACTGGAAGAGGTAACCTATATCTGCTATAAAGTGGATGAGGACTTCTTTCTGAAAAGAGTATTTGAATTATACAGTGTTTAAAATTCACCCATCTTTAAATATATGAGGAAATATCTCATAAATGGAGGTTGCAAATATGGAACCAAGATTAGCAGTATTTATTGATTTTGAAAATCAAGAAATTAAAGTTCCTGTTATTATGGAATTTCTAAAAGAGAAAGGAAAGCTCATATTTAAACGTGCATATGGAAACTGGGAAATGCTTGCGGCTAATGCTAAAAAAGAACTTACAGAAAGTGGAGTTGATTTAATTCAGCTTTATCCATACGGATCTCAAAGGAAAAATCGTGCTGATGTAAGATTAGCTGTTGATGCTATTGAAACTGCCTTCACACACTCAGAAATTACTACATTTGTCGTGGTGTCCGGGGATACTGACTTATCCCCCTTGATAATTAAGCTAAAGGAGCTTGGTAAGTATACCATTGGAATAGGTGCTAAGAAATCTACCAGTGAGCTACTCATAAGTAATTGTGACGAGTTCGTATATTATGAATTTCTGGCGGGCGAGCCTGTTCAAGAGTTAAAGATTACAGTGGGTTACAACCTCCTTTCAAAGGCTATTCAAGTCTTATTAAAAGAAACAAATCCTCCCTGGGATGCAAGCAGATTAAGAGGGGTGATGATTAATCTTGATCCTTCTTTCAGCGAGAGAAATTATGGATACAGTCAATTTAAAAAGTTCCTGGAAGCATGTAATGAATACAAAAAGATTTTACGATTTGTTCAGAGAGGAACAAGTCTTTTTATTTCTCCAGAGCTCACAAAAGAATTTGATATAACAAAGGGTATAAATCTACTTCTGAAAGCAATAAATACAATAACAGATAAACCTCCATGGAATGGAAGTAAGGTGAAAGAGGTAATAACTAAGTTAGATCCATCGTTTGATGAACAGAATTACGGCTATAGTCAGTTCAAGAAATTTCTTGAAGCTTGCAATAAACCTAAGAAGATATTAGAACTCAGCCAAGATGAAGGAGGCACCTTATATATATCACCAGCTGTGTAATGAGAAGAGAAAATTAAAGATATATCTTATCATTTAGGTCGGTAGTACTTCCTCTTTCCCAGAGCTTTGGGAAGATACTCCTGCTCTACCTTGGCCCCGGGAAAATTATGAGGATACTTATAATCCTTACCGTAGCCTAACTTCTTCATTAATGGAGTAGCAGGGTTACGAAGATGCAAGGGCACTGGCAGGTTAAGTGTTCTTTTTACATCTTCCTTAGCTGATAGAAGCCCTGCGTAGGAAGCGTTAGATTTAGGGGCTGAAGCAAGATAAGTAGCAGCCTGAGCTAAGTTAATTTGAGCCTCAGGCATACCCACAAATTCCACCGCTTGAGCTGCAGCAGTAGCCACTGAAAGAGCCTGAGGATCAGCATTGCCCACATCCTCAGAGGCAAAGATAACCATTCTTCGTGCAATAAAACGGGGATTCTCCCCTGCCTCAATCATACGAGCCAGCCAGTACAAGGCAGCATCAGGGTCCGATCCTCTCATAGATTTAATAAAAGCAGAAATAACATTGTAGTGCTCCTCCCCTTCCCTATCGTATAGTAAAGCTTTACTCTGTAGAGCTTCCTCTGCTGTTTTTAAGTTAATATAGTGAACACCTTCCTTATCCGGAGAGGTAGTCTCAACGGCTACCTCTACTGCATTTAAGGCTATTCGAGCATCTCCATTTGATCCCTGGATAATTAAATCTAAAGCCTGAGGAGAAATCTTTATCTTATACTGTCCTAAACCCTTACTTTTATCTTTTATAGCTCGATTTAATATCTTTTTAATTTCAGGGGGAGTAAGTCTTTTCAGAGTAAATATTCTGGTTCTAGAAAGAAGTGGTCCAATAACCTCAAAAGATGGATTCTCTGTAGTAGCCCCAATTAAAGTAATGGTTCCATTCTCAACATGAGGTAGAAAAGTATCCTGTTGAGTCTTATTGAAACGATGAATTTCATCAATAAAGAGAATGGTTCTCTGATTGTAAATTCTTAACCTATTTTTGGCCTCTCTTATCACTCTTTTAACGTCAGCTATACCTGAGGTAACTGCAGAAAACTGGATAAAGTGTGATTTTGTAAGATGAGCAATAATTCTGGCTAACGTTGTTTTCCCTGAGCCAGGAGGTCCCCAAAGAATTAGAGAAATTAATTTATCATTATCTATCATCTTTCGCAAGATTTTTCCTTTACCTACAATGTGCTCCTGTCCAACAAAATCCTCTAAGGTTTTGGGACGGATACGATCAGCTAAAGGGACTTGTTTTTTTATTTGTTTTCTTTGATCTTCAGCAAATAAGTCCATATTCATTGTAATTCCTTACTTTCCTTAAAGTTTGTAACCTATCTTCCTCAAAAAATCCTTACGCAATTTAACATCTTTTTCTGTCTCCACTCCTTTAAGTTTAAAACCATCTATAACTCCCATAACTCCTCTTCCTTGCTCAGTTTCTGCTATCACTACTTCTACAGGATTAGCTGTAGCGCAAAATATGGAGCAAACTTCTCGACAATTTTTAATATCGTTTAACACATTGATGGGGAAAGCTTCTTTTAATAAAATTACAAATGTATGTCCAGCGCCAAGAGAGATGGCATTTTTAATAGCTATTGATTTTAACCCTTCATCGTTTCCCTCTGCTCTTACCAAACAGGGTCCTGATGCCTCACAAAAGGCAATGCCAAATTTTATATTTGGCACAGAATTAACCATTACCTCATAGAGATCCTCCACTGTTTTAATAAAATGAGTTTGCCCAATGATGATGTTAGAGTTTGTAGGAACTTCCATTTTTACTACTTTGAATTCCATTTATTTTCTCCTATTTTTGTATAGTTAAATCTCAAAAAACCTCGTGTCAAATCATTTAACTAGGTAACCGAAGCAGGGGTTGTTAAAT
>JAGHCO010000183.1 GCA_021160405.1 Candidatus Aerophobota bacterium | reverse complement strand
TTAATAAGATAAAAGAAAAATCTACTACTTCCCTTATTAATTTAATTTTGAAGCGTTTCTCTGAAAATCCTTGATTTTTTAAAGAGTAAGGTGTTAAAATGACTTCTACTTCTCAATCTATAGTAAAGCCTTCAAGGGTTTAATGTAAAAAATAAGGCGTTAGTTTCAATGTTTTTGGTAGTAATTTGGTATTAAGTGAAATTTGCGATATTTGGTCTTCATTGTGAGGCTTATAAAACTACCTCGCGGAGCATAAGAATCCTGAATCTTTAGCAGAGGGGATTAAGTAGGTGTTAGAAGACAAGGTTAGAGTTTTAAGACTTGTAGAAGCTGCACGAAAGAAAGCGATAGAAAATTACTCTCTAGAGATACAGGCAAAAAGATATCTAAAGCGTTATGAGAGATTATTAGGTGACTGGCGAAGAGATGAAATCACATAGTTGAAGAAAACTGTAAAAATTGATACAATTATTTATCAAAGAATAAGAAGGTGGCATATGTCAAAAAAAGCTCTAATTACAGGAATAACAGGTCAGGATGGCTCATATCTTGCAGAATTTCTGCTTTATAAGGGATATGAAGTTCATGGCCTTATAAGGAAAGCAAGCACATTTAATACATACAGGATAAACCACATATACAAGGACCCCCATGAGCCAGAAACACGCCTTTTTCTCCACTACGGTGACCTTGGTAATCTGGAGCAACTATCTAACATAATCTACAATATAAGACCTGATGAGATTTACCATTTAGGAGCACAAAGTCATGTTCGTGTAAGTTTTGATATGCCGGAATACACAGGAGATATAACCGGACTTGGCACTGTGAGGATTCTTGAGGCTGTAAGAAGAAGCGGAATAAAAACAAAGTTTTATCAGGCATCAAGCAGTGAGATGTTTGGAAATTCTCCACCTCCTCAAAATGAAAATACACCTTTTCGCCCAAGAAGTCCTTATGCAGCGGCTAAAGTTTATGCTTACTGGATGAGCACAAATTATAGAGAAGGCTATAATATGTTTATCTGCAACGGCATCATGTTTAACCATGAATCTCCAAGAAGAGGAGAAACTTTTGTGACAAGGAAGGTAACAAGAGCAGTTGCCAATATCTTAGCTAAAAAACAGAAAAAACTTTATCTTGGAAATCTTAAAGCAAAACGCGATTGGGGTTATGCTCCAGAATACGTTGAAGTTATGTGGCTTATGCTCCAACAGGAAAAACCTGAAGATTTTGTTATTGGAACAGGAGAGTCTCATTCTGTTGAAGAATTTGTAAAGGAGGCTTTTTCTTATGTAGGACTTGACTGGAAGGACTATGTGGAGATTGACCCTCGTTATTTCAGACCCACAGAGGTTGACTTTCTCTTAGCTGATGCATCAAAAACCAAGAAAAAATTGGGTTGGGAACCAAAAATAACTTTTAAAGAACTTGTTAAGATTATGGTTGATGCGGATATGGAAGCTGTGGGACTGAGACCTATTGGAGAAGGGAAAAAAATTTTACAGAAAAAATTCGGTGGATGGCATCAATGGGATTGTAGTGTAAAACCCATATATAAGAGTACAGGATGTCAGATAGAATGAATTTTTGGGAAGATAAAAAAGTTGTGGTAACAGGTGGTGCAGGGTTTCTTGGATCTTTTGTAGTAGAGAAATTAAAAGAGAGAAATCCTAAAGATATTTTTGTTCCTCGAAGCAAAGAGTACGATTTAAGGGAAAAAGAAGCAATTATTCGCATGTATGAGGATGCAAAACCTGATATTGTGATACACCTTGCTGCAGCTGTTGGTGGAATTGGAGCTAACAGGAAAAATCCAGGAAAATTTTTTTATGACAATGCTATAATGGGAATTCAACTTATGGAATATGCGAGGCGTTATGAGGTGAAAAAATTTGTTGCTATTGGAACTGTTTGTTCTTATCCTAAATATACCCCTGTACCATTTAAAGAGGAGGATCTTTGGAATGGATATCCAGAAGAGACCAATGCTCCATACGGACTTGCCAAAAAGATGCTTTTAGTACAATCTCAGGCTTATAGACAGCAGTATGGATTTAACTCTATATTTTTAATTCCTGTTAATTTATATGGTCCCCGCGATAACTTTGATCTTGAAACATCACATGTAATTCCCGCTATAATAAGGAAGTGTACAGAAGCAAGAGAAAAAAGAGAGGGTAAAATAGTGGTGTGGGGTGATGGAAGTCCTACGAGAGAATTTTTGTATGTGGAAGATGCAGCAAGAGCAATCATTCTGGCAACAGAAAAATACAATGAGAGTGAGCCTGTTAATATTGGAGCAGGATTTGAGATATCAATTAAAGATTTGATTAACTTGATTGCAAAACTTACTGGTTTTAAAGGCAAAATTATCTGGGATACCACAAGACCAAACGGACAGCCAAGAAGAAGACTTGATGTATCAAAAGCAAAAGAAAAATTTGGATTTGAGGCAAAGGTAGGATTAGAAGAGGGGTTGAGAAGGACAATTAGGTGGTATAAGTTGAACAAAAGGTAAAGTAATGAATGACATTGTAACAATTGTCACTCCTTCTTATAATCAGGGGCAATTTATAGAGGAAACTATAAACAGTGTTCTTTCTCAGGAGGGGGATTTTTTTATCCAGTATATAATAGCCGATGGAGGATCAACTGATAACAGTGTAGAGATAATTAAAAAATACGAAAAATTGTTAAAAGAAAAAAAATACCCTGTTAGATGCAAAGGTATAGAATACATATGGTGGTCTCGAAAGGATAGAGGGCAGTCTCATGCTATAAACCAGGGTTTTAAAATTGCCAAGGGTGATATTTTGGCTTGGATCAATTCTGACGATTATTACGAGCCAGGTGCATTTGATTATATCTTTGATATGTTTAGAAAGCATCCGCATATAGATATGATTTATGGAGACTGTTATTTTATACTCGGTAATAAGAAAAAAATATTGGGAAAGTCGAAACAAGGCGATTTTTATTCTTTTCTCATGAAAGACTACACTATATATCAGCCTTCCACTTTCTTTACCAAAGGAATTCTCCAAAAAATAGGTCTTTTGGATCAAAAATTGCATTACGCCATGGATTATGATTTGTGGCTCAGAATATTAAAGGAAGGTAAAGCTTTATACTGCAGGAGATCTTTGTCTACTTTCAGAATATGGGAACAATCAAAGACAAGTCCTTATCAAGAGAAAAGCGCGCTTGCGGCAAATATTTACACACCGATTTCCTCACATTTTGAGAATAGCACAAGGGAACATGAGTACATTATACAAAAACACAAAAGTTGGCTTGAAAGATATTCTCGTGCCTATGGAATTCATCTAAGACACATGGGCACAAGATATTTGATAATGGGCAATAAAAGAAAATCAATTGAATATTTTGTTCAATGTGTGCGTGTAAACCCGGGTTTTAGAAATATCTTAACCATGCTACTATCTTTACTCGGGAGAAAAGCTTATTGGACATTATTAAACATGAAAAGAAAGATAACAGGAAGCGCTGTTCATAGACATTTGGAGACTTGAAATAATAAAGATGAATAGTGGGGTAAAAGTTAGTGTTGTAATACCTTGTTATAATTCAGGTAAATTCTTAGATGAAGCAATAGAAAGTG
>JAGHCO010000109.1 GCA_021160405.1 Candidatus Aerophobota bacterium | reverse complement strand
TTATAATGTTTTCCTTGGGAATGTCCCTAGTAAGGTTTTGAGAAGGCCCAAAAAGATAACCACCTCCAGGGGCCAAAATATCAACTACTCTTTTTACCTCTTCTTCTACCTCTTTTGTTCTACCTCTGAGTATACGTTGGGTATCTATTCCTCCTTGAAAAACAATTTTATCCCCGAACTCTCTTTTCAGATATTTAAGGTCCATATCTTTAGCCGAAGTTTGAATGGGGTTAACAATATCAACGCCTGCTTCAATAAAACCAGGTATCAACTTTGCTATTGAACCATCACTGTGTATCATAACTTTTATTTTCGGCTGTTTCTTTTTTATAAATCGGATAAGTTCTGCATGTTTTGGTTTAATTAGCTCATTATACAATTTTGGTGATATCATAGGAGCTTGCTGGGTACCAAGGTCATCTTCTATCTCAACTACCTGGATATAATCCCCAACGGCATTAATTAATGCATCATAATAAAGCTTTTGTACCTGAGTTACCTTATCTAAGAGAGTTATGGCAAAATCTTTGTTTAAAATCATATCCATAAAGAACTGTTCAGTCCCCCTTAAGAACCGCGATATACTGAATATCCCAGCTACAACTGGTCTGTATGCTATTACTGGATAACCTTTTTCAAGAAAAGACTTGGCTTTTTTTCTTAAACCTTGAGTTAGTTTTATAGGATCTGGCTTTGGCCACTTATATTTTTCCACGTCTTTTAAGTTCGCCTCTCGAAGAGGCGCTTGTCTAAGAGTAAGTGAATCAGAGAAGGCACCTCGACCAAAGTCTAAGTCCAGACCCCACTCGTTAATATATTTTTTTCCTTGTTTTTGAATATCAATTGTAAAGTATTTTTCTGGATTCACATAGACGTACCTCGTATCCACCCCCAATTTTTGCCAAAGGTCCTCACAAAAATAAGTAAACCTGAAACTGGCAAAAACATATTCTAATTTAGTCTGTGGAATTCCAAAATAGTCCAATAGTTCCAATATTACAGGTTCATCAAACTTTTGTGCTGTTCCCCCCATAGCTATAGGAACCCGGTCTGGTTCTTCATGATTAATTGATTTTATAACTCTTTCTCGTGGGTTCATAATAATCATTATGCTGTCTTATCAATCTCCTGATGAAGATCATCCTAATTTTCTTATAAGAGCTCAGTAAATGCTCTTAATAATAGAATAAGTGTTTAAGGATAGTTTTAAATTTAAGCTTTTACTGCTCCAAAAGTCAATCCTCTTATGAGATATCTCTGGAAAAATAAAACTACCAGAATAGCAGGAATAATGATGATAATACAAAGAACTGCAAGCTGCCCCCATCTCATTCCCTGATAACTCATGAGACCCTGAGTAGCAATGAGGATAGGACGGGCTTTGGTAGAAGTTAGACAAACAGCAAAAAGGTATTCATTCCAGGAAAATAAAAAACAAAGTATTGCTGTAGCCACAAGAGCAGGGGCAGATAGTGGCATACATATTCTCCAGAAAGCTCCCATTCTGGAGCACCCATCTATCCTTGCTGCTTCATCTAATTCCTCAGGCAGCTCATCAATGAAACTTTTCATAAGCCATATAGCCATAGGAAGATCAATGATAACATGGGTAACAATAACTGCTAGAAGAGTATCATAAATTCCTAACTTTGTAAACATAATGAAAAAGGGAAGTACAACTGAAATTGCTGGTAACATACGAAAGGTAAGTATCCACTGGAAGAGAAAATCCTTTGCTTTAAAGTTTATTCTGGAGAAAGCATAGGCAGCAAGTGTTCCAGTAATTACAGCTATTAATGTGGTGGAAGAGCTTATTATTATACTATTCCAGAGATTTCTAATCAATCCTGAATGCCAGAGAAAGGTATCTCGAAAATGGCTTAAAGTAGGTTTAAATATATATACAGGAGGAAGTGTAAAAGATAAAACTCTTGGTCTTAAGGACATTAAGATGATGGTGAAAAATGGATAAATAGCAATAATTAAAGCTACACCTAATCCAATGTAAAACAGGATATTGATAAAAATTTCAAATCGAGATTTTATATACATACCAAGCAACCTTTTTAAATTTTTACTTTAAGTAACTTCATATACACGGTGCATATAACAATTATGGTGAAAAGTATTATTAAAGAGAGAGCAGCTCCTTTTCCCCACTGTAAATTGGTAAACATTATATCATAAGCATGGTAGGAAAGAAGTCTGGTGGTACTGCTTGGCCCACCCTCGGTCATAATAGTAACGTAAGCAAATACTTTATAAGCGTCAATTATTCTAATTAAAACACCAATTAAGACTATTGGCCAGATTAAAGGTAATGTTATATAGCGAATTATCTGCCAGGAAGAGGCTCCATCGACTATGGCAGCTTCAAAAGGTGCTTCAGGTACTCCTTGGAGAGCACTCAGAGTTACAAGCATTATAAAAGGAGTCCACTGCCATACGTCCACAGCCATTATCCCAAGGAGAGCAAGATCAGAGCTACCCAATATGGATCGATTCAACCGAAGATAATAACTAACTACTCCATAAATGGGGTTATACAAGTATAAGAAAATATAGGCACTTACTGCTGGAGCTATCATAACTGGAAGCAGAAGTAAGGTCCTGATCACACTTTTGCCCTTAATATGTCGGTTAAGAAGCAAAGCCAAGCCTACCCCTAGAATTGTCTCTATTCCTACACATCCGACAGTGTAAACCATAGTAATTCTAAGTGAATTGAGAAAGTCATTATCTATTAATGCAGAAACAAAATTGGAAACTCCTGCAAATCCACTAGAGACTATAGTGCCAGGTTTTAATAAACTAAAACTTAAGTAGAGATTAAAAACAAAAGGAAAAATCCCCACAAAGATTAAAAGGACGAAAGCCGGACTAAGGAAAATAAAAACACTCTTATTTACCTTTTTTCCCTTAGAGATGAGAAACATAGCAATCTTCTTTTATTTTTACATCCTATGGCTGGAATATTCCAGCCATAGGATGATTTTGTACATTTTTTTCTATTCTGTTAACACTTCTTTGGTTTTTTTAACCATAGCATCAAGAGCTTCCTTAGCAGTCATCTTACCTGTTATAGCCTGGGATAGGTATCTGTAATAGACCTCTATTAATCTTGGATATTGAGGTGGAACAGGTTCAAATCCAATGGGACCTTCTATTATCTCTTTGCTAATTGGAAAATGGCGAGTTGTACCAGCAATACCTGGTTTCATATGAGATATTATATCCGGATCCCTATACAGTGAGATTCGTGTTGGAGTAGCTCCACCTATTACAACTGAAGCAATTTTTTGTACCTCTCGGCTGGTAGCCCATTGGACAAATAGAAAAGTAGCCTCAGGATGTTTAGAGTATCTGGAAATTACATAGTTGCTTCCTCCAGATCGACTTAAACCTGGCCATTCTCCGTATGAAAGTTTGTCAGGATCCCTTACTAAGGGCCTAGGTCCTCGTGGAGGGATAGCAATACCCATTTTCCCGGCTACCTGAGATGTAGCTGGATTGTCTATGAGAGGAAAACCTTCTTGAGCTACGAGACTCATAGCAGCCTTACCTGCCGCGATAGCATCTATTCTTTCTCCCCAGGTGAAAGTAGTTGCGCCTGGAAGTGCAGCTGGTAGTAAGGATTTGTAGAATTCTAACGACTCTATTGCCTCAGGACTATTCATTATTGGGTTGCGTTTTCCATCAAAAAATCTACCTCCAAAAGCCCAGAGAAACTGAGCCCACTCAGTCAGGATAGCATAATGTTCCTTGGCAATTAGAATACAACCGTACATCTTGGGAGCATACTGGCTGGTAAGTAATTCAGCAGTTTTCTTGAACTCCTCGTATGTTTGAGGAACAGTGAGACCTAATTTTTTGAAAATATCTTTTCTATAGACTAAAATAAATACAGGAATG
>JAGHCO010000072.1 GCA_021160405.1 Candidatus Aerophobota bacterium | reverse complement strand
TCTTTATGCTTTTTAAAGATTTCATCTGCCAATCTATCCAGGGCTTCAAAATCTTCTTTCTTAGGATATCCTTTTGTTATTACAGGTTCAATTATTTTCACTTTAAGATTGGTCAACATTCCTGTAATTTGTTCTATCATCCTTCCTCCCCATGCATAGGAACCAATTATAGATGCAAACTTTATCTTTGGTCTTAGAACGTTTACAAGGTAAACTGCATAAACAATATTTGGATGTGGGCCAACTAAAACTGTAGGTGAGGCAATTACGATTGTAGCAGCATCTACTAAAGCCATAGCTAATTCGCCGATATCCGTTTTTATCAAATTAAATGGTTTTGCAATCATATTTCTATCAATCAAAGCATCTACAAAGTAATCAACCATTTTAGAAGTACTTCCATGCATTGAGACATAAGGAATGATCACCTCATTTTTTACCTTATCTGAAACCCAATTTTTATATGCACTTAAAATAAATTCCGGATTGTTGTAAATAGGGCCATGACTTGGTGCAATTATTTCAATCTCCAAATCATTTATCTTCTCCAAGTGTTTCTTAATATTTGTTCTAAAGGGCATCATTATCTCTGCATAGTATCTCTTGGCCGCCTTATAAACCATCGCTTCATCTGTTACAAACAAATTGCCTGATGCAAAGTGAGAGCCAAGAAAATCGCATGTAAATAAGATTTTTTCCTCTTTTAAATAAGTAAACATCGTTTCCGGCCAGTGAACCCAGGGAGCAAGGATGAACTTTAGGGTTTTATTCCCTAATGATAGGGATTCTTTACCATCAACTATTATAAACTTATCTTCAGAAATTAGAAGTAAATCTATGAGTATATTTTTGCATTTCTGATTGGTTACAACTTTGGCATCTGGATACAATTCCAGGAGCTTAGGAATTGTTCCAGAATGGTCCTGTTCTGCATGGTTTGCAATAATATAGTCAATACTGTTAATACTTAATTTCTCAAGGTTGTCTATTAGTTTATCCTCTTTAGTTGAATCAACAGTATCTATCAATGCCACTTTTTCACTACCCTTTATCAGATAAGAGTTATAACTTGTCCCATCTGGAAGTGGTATAAGCTCATCAAATAACCTTCTATCCCAGTCTATTGCACCTACTGAATAAACATTTGCTTTTAGTTCTCTAACAGCCATTTTTATTCCTCCTTCATTTTTTAGCAGGTACCAAATGGTATAAAGCCTTAGCTCTTCAATTCTGTGTCCATTCACTGTTCGCCCTTTACTTTCTTAAAATAAACTCAATGATTTCTCCTCCAATTCCCTTGACCATCTCTTGTAATCTTTAAGACGCCAGCTTTTTTTCGAGCCTTCCTTTCCCATAGCTAAATCTTGAATACCACATTTAGCCTCAGTGCAGTTTAAACAGTTTCCATTGCAATTAGCTGCTGGATAAAATTTATCTTTTTCTCTTTTATATACAGGAATATCAATTCCCTCACAGTTACAAGAGCTCATAAATTCTTTATTTAACCCTACAGCCTCTTTCCCCTTTATCTCGTATTCCATACAAAGAGCAAAGGTTAAATTCTTTCTCTCGCAGATATTGCGCAACTTGTCAAAGAGTTTTTTTCGATAATCTATTTTAGCGTTAAGATAACCGTCTATATTCTCCCTGTAAAGCTTTTGATAGTCCCATTTCACTCCCACCCCAAAAAACTTACCGATACATTCCATAACTTCCTTTTTTATCTTTAAAGGAATATCTAATACACTGGCAATTATATGGGTAACCCCCGATGATTTTGCCCTTTCTATTAGCTCCTCCAGTTCTTTAACCTTATCGGTTATATAGGGAAGAATGGGGTCAATTCGACAAACAGCAAAGATACTCTCACGAGATAAGCGCTCAAGATTTTGAAATAAATCTTTAGTTGATGCTCCCCTCGGAACCAAGATTTTTCTTAAATCCTCTCTTATTGTAAGGATAGAAACCTGTCCAAAGGAATGAGATTGAGTTTTTATAAGGGGAATAACATCTTCTGGAATCCTGGCTTTGGTAGTAAACTCAATGGGGATATTTCGAGAAACAAATTCTTCAATAATTTTCTGAGAAATTTTATATCGCTCATTTATAGGCTGAAAAGGGTCTGTTACCGGGGAAAGATACCCACAGGAAGCAACATCAATGGAATCAAGTTGATGGGCAACTTCTTTGTCAAAATCCTTAGCTACTGTAATTATCCCCTTTTCCCGAAAGAGTTGAAAGTTTCCAGGAAAAGCTAAAGAATAGCAAAAGAAACACCCTATACTGCATCCATTGTAAGGGTTAATAAGCATTCGCTCGGAAGTGCACTCCCTTTTCCCTGGCCACCAACCATGAAGCTCCTTTTTGGTGGAAACAAGTATATGGGGACAGGGAGAATCTAAAACCTGATATTCTCTTTTATTAATTAGTACCTTCATTGATGTAACCCATATAACTGCTACACAGAGCTAAGAAGATGCTTTTCAACAAAACTAAAGTAGCCATTTTTACCAACAATAATGTGATCTATGACTCGAATATCCACTGTGCGTGCTGCCTCAGCAATGGCATGAGTGATCCTTTTGTCCTCATCAGAAGCCTGAGGATATCCACTGGGATGGTTATGTGCAAGTAATAACCCAGCAGCATGATGATTTAAAGCAGATTCTATAATGCGCCTTGGATAAACTACTGCCCTATCAACCGTTCCTTCATGGATGATCTCGCTATCAATAGCCTCGTTTTTAGCTGTTAAATAAATGACCATAAATGCCTCATGGGATAGGCCTGCCAGTTTTACTCGAGCAAAATCTACCGCTGCTTGAGGAGATGAGAGTAAATCCCTTTTCTTCATTTTTTCACCAAGATATACTCCCAGGATTTCCTTTACCACCTGTATGAGAACAGCTGATGTTGGACCTAAACCCCGAACACTTTTAAGTTCCTCCAGGGTGGCGTCAAAGACACCACTAAAGCTATCAAATCGCTTAATAAGGTCCTTGGCAATTGGTTTTACATCCCTGCGGGAAATAGAATAAGTTAAAAGAATCTCAAGAAGTTCATAATCATTCAGTCCTTTTGATCTTGCTCTCTCAAAGCGTTTTCTAAGACGCTCTCTATGACCTAAATAATGAGGCTTATCTTTTTTGTCCATAGCTATTTAACTTACCAAGTCAAAACTACCTTTTAACCCAGTTATTTTTCCATTAAAAATATCTCCAGGAGAGTAGGGTTGTTGAAAAAGAACCTTTCCATCTATCTCGGGAGCTTGAAACTCAGTATGCCCCTCTTTTTCCCTATCTACTAAAATAGGGTATCTTTTCCCTACCCTTTGCTCATTTTTTCCCTGAGTTATATCTCGCTGAAGCTCCATTAACTTTAAGTATCTATCCTTTTTAACTTTTAAGCTAACCTGATGATTTAAAGAATAAGCAGGAGTACCTCTTTGGGGAGAATAAATAAATGCTCCTAACCAATCAAACCTTATTCTTTCCACATCTTTTAAAAGTTTATCAAAATGATGAGCTTGCTCTCCAGGAAATCCTACCATTAAAGTAGTGCGCAAAACAATTCCCGGAATTTTTTCTCTTAACTCCTCAATTACTCTTTTAGAGGTTTCAAAGGAAGGTCTCCTCATTTGATGAAGTATAGCGTTATGAGTATGCTGAAGAGGAAGGTCAATATAGTGGCAAACTTTTTGAGAATTAGCTAAGACGCGAATAAGAGAATGAGTAAAATGAGCAGGATGAGTATAAAGTATTCTAATCCATTGAATTGAATCAATAAGTTCTAATTGTTTTAACAGGGAAGATAAAGAAAATCTTCCTCTCTTATCTTCCCCATAAAAAGTTGTATCCTGAGCTATTAAAATTAACTCTTTTACCCCCATTTGGGCTAAATCTTTAGCTTCTTTAACAACATCTTTTAAATACCTACTTCTGAATTTTCCTCTAAGCTTAGGAATGAGACAGTAAGAACAGTTGTTGGAACACCCCTCAGCAATTTTAAGGTAAGCATAGCCAGGAGGAGTACTTACCAGTCGAGCCCAATTGGAATCATAGAGGAAAGAAGGCCTATGAACAGAAAATACTCGCCTGCCCTGAACTACCTTTTTTACCACTTCATCAATTTGATAAAAATCAGCACTTCCTAAAAGAGCATTTATTTCAGGAAATCGTAAAAAAAGTTTCCTTCTCTCAAGCTGGGGAAGACATCCACAAACAATTAGTTTTTGGTAAGATGATTTTCGAGAGATAACCTGACGGATAACCCGATAACTTTCCTTCTTAGCTTTGTCAATGAAGCTACAGGTATTTACAATTATCACATCGGCATCTTTAAGAGATGGAGTAAGAGTATAGCCTTCTTCTCCCAGTTTTCCCAATATCACCTCACTGTCAACTAAGTTTTTTGGACAACCTAAAGAAATTAAACTAACACTTGTTGTTTTACTCATTCAGATTAAATTATAAACTAAATAACTCCTGCTAAAGCTCTTAATCTTTTTATTCTTTCCTCAATAGGAGGATGAGTAGAAAATAGTCTGAAAACAAAATCTCCTCGAAAAGGATTAACAATAAAAAGATGAGAAGTAGCAGGGGAGCCTCCTCTAAGAGGATTTCTTCGAGCTGCTATTTCCAACTTTTCTAAAGCACTGGCCAATGCAAGAGGTTTCCCACTAAGATATGCGCCGCTCTTATCCGCCTGATATTCCCTGGTGCGAGAGATAGCTAACTGAACTATTGAGGCAGCTAAGGGAGCAAGGATAGAGAGAAGCAAAATTCCTATTAATCCTATTCCTCCTCTATCTTCATCTCCTGCCCCTAAAAAAGCTATCCACCTTGCCCAATAAGCTATCATCATAATAGCTCCAGCTAAAGTAGCAGCAATAGTGCCTATAAGAATATCCCTGTTTTTTATGTGAGAAATCTCATGAGATATAACTCCCTCTAACTCTTCTCTATTTAAGATGCGAAGAATACCTTTTGTTACTGCTAAACTGGCATGTCCTGGATTTCTACCTGTAGCAAAAGCATTGGGAACATTTAATGGAACAAGATAGAGCTTTGGTTTAGGAATATTAGCTGCTTGAGATAAGTTATTTACTATCCGATGGAGTTCTGGGTCATCTTGAGGAAGAATCTCCTTACCCCGATACATACCAATCACCATCTTATCAGCGAACCAAAAACTTACCAGGTTCATTAACAAAGCTATAACAAAAGCAACTAAGGCCCCAACCGGACCAGCGATTAGCTGTCCGATAAACACAAGCAGTAAAGTTAAAACAGTTAACAAAAGAACGGTCTTTAAAGCATTCATAGCTTAGCCTCCCTCTAATCTTTTTAGCTTTAAAGCAAAATACTTTTTCTCTATTTATAATTTTAACTTTTCATTAAGATAAGTCAATCTATGTACTTTCATATAGGGATGAATTTGACACTTACCTGTAAAAACCGTATTATATTAGATAGAGTTTGAAAATTGCAAAATATAGGTTTAAGGATGAAACCAAAAAGATATATTGTCTGGTCAAAAGATGAAATTGACTTGTCCGATCCCTGGCAAAGGAAGTGGTATATTAAAAAAGTCCTAACTCAGGGTAGAGCAGAAGATATTGCTCAGCTTGACTGGGAAGAGGTGAGGTTAATTCTAAGCGAGCCAGATATCCCTAAGGATATAAGAAGATTGTGGGAGGATTATTTTAGCTATTAAAAGAAGATTTATGGAAGCTGGCAAATTTAGCTTTTCAAAAAGATCCAGTGAGTTGCCAAATGGCATTAAACTCTTATGAAAGATTCTACTTAAAAGGTGGACAGGGTAAGCAATTTCCTCCCCCTTGAGGGGGGAGGCATCTATCATTTTCCTTCTCTCTCCTCCTTGAGGGAGGGGATTAAGGGGAGGGTGAAAAAAGATAAAGAAAACTTTTAACCCCTCACCCTGACCC
>JAGHCO010000112.1 GCA_021160405.1 Candidatus Aerophobota bacterium | reverse complement strand
TCGCTATACTTTTACCATTCCCATTTATCTTCATTACAACCTCCACAACAGGGAGTCAAAACCCCTCATTTCTGCAATTATACTTTTCTGTTTATTTTAACCTCAGCACCAATGACAGTTATTGCATCATTGGCACCATCATCAGTTGTGCCTTGTATCTCAAGAGTATACTGCTTATCTGTAGCCACAACTTCTGCTGAATCCAGTACAGCTTCAACATCAAAATTACCATCAGCAGTAACCTGAGTTATTGTCCCTCCTGCAACAGCAGTTTTTGTTATAGGATCAGCCTTATTGATCCTATAAAGAGTACAATCTAAAGTACAAGTCTTACCAGCACTTTCAACCATATCCCCAACTAACCTATAGGAAACTATTTCATCTCCTATCTTTAGAAAGTTCAAAGGCAACCAAACTTTCTTTGAGGAAAGGTTGCTAGAAAGAACAGCTCCATTAACAGTCGGTGTCCAATCAGTCCCAGGATTAGGATATTGGAAAGCATTAACAAGAAATTCCCTTCCATCAGAATGCCCAGATGCCTGAAAATCACCAGTAAGAGCTACATCCCCTACTACAGCAAGATTATCATTCCCATCCTCATCGTATTCAACAGATACATCTTGGTCCGAACCGAAATATATCTTTGTATCATCAGGAACTATCTGAAGCTGTCTTATCTTCGTGCCAAGCTTTGCTTGTTGAGCAGCTGGATTCATATTATTGAGCTTGTTTTCCAAATCCTTAGTCAACGAAAATCCCATCTAATTCACCTCCCGAACCGTATTTTGAAATAGACATATTATGCCTCTTTTATATTATTACTCCTTAACGCCAGCTAACCTTGCACAGGTAAGTGGGTCTCGGAGTACAAAAGTCTCATCACAGTAGATCTCAAAGTCATCATACTGTGAACTTGTCTTTGCTAGTGGTTTGATAGTTACTGGAGTCAACTCAGCAACAAAGAACTCATCGATATTCACAGCATAAATCGAACTTGACTGGTAAGAGCTGTTTGTAGTTGTTCCGACAGTATTATCAGATTTCAACCACTCATTATCCCCAATATTGGTACTTACGAATATTGGAATCCCAGCATAGGTCATCAAACTAAACCCACCATTTACCTTAACTTTATCAACAAATCTCTGGCTTACCTGCAGGAGACCTTGGACAATTCTCCTAGATTTCTTGCTCATAATGAGCATATCAGGCTCGCCTTTGCATTTGTCGATAAGCTCATCGAGTTTTGTTAAGGTAAGGCTGGTCCCACCAGTAGAACTCGAATCCTCAGTTCTTATAACTTGAGAACCTGAGTCATACATATCAAGTAGCTCTGCAAGACCAGAAGGCATAGCACCAGATACTGCATTTGTAGTGCTAGTAGATGAGCCAGCTACCATGGCATAATCTTCAGCATTCTTGAAATCGATAGCTCTCGCCTCGATTTCCTCAGCCAGAATATCCATGTAGCTTCTCCCTATAGCCTGGTAGAATCTGGTTACCCTGCCCTTAGCGAACAGAGTCTTGTATGTGAACTCAAGCAGCTCATAAGAACTATCATCAATCCAAGTAGAACCAGTGGTATTTGTGGTTTCAGTTATCCAGTAAGTAGGAGTATTAGCAGCAGCACTTCTCCTGTGGCATCTCCAAGCTTTACCCTCTCCTCTTTTTCGAGGAACATTCAACCGCAGTGGATTTTTGTAATTGATCAGATCTGCTATAACAGCATCAATAGCTGGTTGCTCCAACACACCGATATATGAAGAAGAATCACCGGATTCCAGAGCTTTCCTAATTCTTTCCCTTTGAGTCATTTACATATTTCACCTCCAATTACTTTATTCTTTCAGATAAGCATCAGGATCAATAGCCATCTTTATCTTATCCTGAAGGCTTGCTTCCTGATATTCCTTGCTTTTCCTTATCTTCTCAACTTTAGAAGCTACATCATCCCTATCCTCATCTGCATCAGCACCAAGCCCCTTTCTAACAGGAAGATTATCATCAACATATGTCTTGAGGTCTTTAAAAGCCTTCTCCATCTCAGCAACCTTATTAGCAAGAGTTTCACTAGCTTTTGAGATATCATCAAGCTTCTTACTAACCTCTTCGTCTTCCTTCTCACCAACAAGTGCATCTTTTAGTTTCTTTCTCGCATCATCATCAAACTTCTCCAGAGACTTAAGAATCTCATCCAGAGTTAGCTCCCTTTTCTCAAGCTCAACCTTCTCCTTTTCAAGATTCTGCTTTTCCTCTTTGACTTTCTTTAAAGCATCCTCTTTCTCCTTGAGCTTAGCATCCACCTCACCAACCTTAGCTTCCAGCTCCTCAAGTTTTTTCTTTAATTTCTCGTTCTCCTCTTCGAGAACCTTTCTCTCTTCCTCAGTCACATCATCCACCTCCTTTTTCGATACTTTAGCCTCACCTTTTGCCCAAGCTTTTAAATCATCAGGGAGTAAAGGATCTAAATCCTCAACCCATACACGATGCTTTATCCCAAATTTCTTAGCAGCACGCATTATTCTTGTCCAAATTATCTTCTGTTCCTCTCTAGAATAGTCCTTTCTATTATAAGGCTTTGCAAAGTATCTTATTGCAGGGTATATATGAGCTTTATCAATTGGGTACCTAAAATTAACAGGATCAGCAAACTCAGATTCAGGAACGTTGGAATATTCCTTTGGTTTAGTCACATTACCATCAGCCTTAATACCAATACCATATTTCTTTGCCCGTGCCTGTTGAGCTTTCTTCTCAGCTTCAGTTGCTCTCTTATTAACATCATCCATATCATTCACCTCCTGTCTTTTCCATATTAGAAACTCTCTCTCTATTGCAGGATTATCAACTATTCCAACAGTAGTAATCGTTATTTTAGATAGCCTATTCTTTGGTTTTCTCTTAGCCACTATTCAGACACCTCCTCCACTGGCGTACGAACACCCCATCCTGTTATAGAAAATCCTCTATACTCACCGTTCTTTATCTTCTTCCAGATATCCTCATCATTAACCTTTACCCCAAGTATCCAACTACCTTTACGTACCTTTTGACCACCCATCTCAAAATCTACAGGTGCAAGATAACTTTCAACTGGATAACACTTATCAGAAATTCTTGTGTGCATTTCATCTATCTTCCGAGATGCAATGAGAAAATCATGTGCAGCTTTCTCAATATCCTCTACACTAACAATATCCCCTTGAGCATCAACAACATCAGGCTCAAGAGCAATACCATAAACTATATGCTTTTCCTCATCGGCCTTTCTAATAGAAATATATTTCTCAAAGGTATGATTCTCATGAGAATCATCATCTATACTTATCCTCTCTAGGAATAATCCATCATCAGTCTCAATAACTTTCATTAACTCAGGCTGATCTTTCTTCACTTTTCTTCGCCACCTATCACCTACTTTTACATATTTCAATTTAAACCTAAACCAAGCTATAGCAGCTGGATTTTTAGCTTTGGATTGTACTGCATCATCATAATACCTGATCCAATCATTAGCTTGAGCTAAAGTTAACCCTGCCGTTCGCAGAGCTTTAGGAACTTCACTCAAAGAAGCATAAGGTTTACTTATTGCCTCAAGAGTACCAATAGATGAAGTAGAATCTTGAGATGAAAGCTCTTTATTTAAACCTTCATATTCCATTTGACCTATCATCTTTGCCCCACACTTAGGGCATGTCATCTCAGTACAGGGTATACCTCTATTATGCTCTGCCTTATACCCACACCTAGGGCAGATACAATAATCAGAACCTCCTCTACCAAGAGGATTACCACCTTTACCTTGTTGCTTACTTATATTCACTTCCCTCACCAATCACCTCGACGTTGGCAAGAAAAATACGTATACGTCCCTACCCTCTCTCGCCAACTTATCTATTTAAAAGAAGACCAGGTGGAGGATTATTACCTTTTCCCCTAGGGGTATTTGAACTTGCTAAAATTTCTCTCACCTTTTCTGGATCATCAAGATCCTCTACATAAATAATCTGTGATCCAACTTTAATAATATGTTTATCCCCACCCGGAATATCTGATGGCGTCATCCCTCTTTTCTTCCTAACCTCATTTATGCTCATAATTCCATTCCAAACATATCTCTGGTCAGCTCTTGATACCTCAGCTTCATCATCATAAAGAGGCTTCTTAATAACAAATCGTAAATCCTTATACCCAGCATCTTCCAAAAGTCCCCTCGTAAAACAGTCATTAATAGCATTAATAAGAGGATAAAGCATCTTAGCTTTTGAAATCTTAAACTGAATAAGAGCGGTACTTCTATTTACTTCGCTCGATCCGTATTCAATTGGCTGAATTCCAAAATTTCTAAAAATAATCCTCTCAACAGATTTTCTAAGCTCATCAAGCTGCGACTCAGCATTAGCTCTTCTTAACCAAATCCACTGAATATTATTCGAGCCTCGAACAACCCTAATAAATTGCTTGGATAACCTACCCCTGTACATCATAAACTCTTGCTTTGCAGCCTTATAAGCTTCTGGACCTATAGGCCCAAGATTCAAAATACCAGGAGGGATAGAATCCTCTGTAAAGTAACTAGCAATATACTCATTGGTAAAAAGTAGTGTTGCTACCTCATCAATAATTGATTCAATTATAGGTTGGCCATAAATGGAATATGTGTTTGGATTAAACTGGAAGTAAATAATCTCATCAGGCTTAAAGGTAACAGTATTAGCCTGATATAATTGCTTATATCCAAGAAGCTTCCCATGCTTATCTTTATCTATTTTAAAGG
>JAGHCO010000180.1 GCA_021160405.1 Candidatus Aerophobota bacterium | reverse complement strand
TGTTATTTCATTACCTATTTTTTCCACTTCCAGCCTAAATTTCCTCGCCCAGCCTGTACATCCAAATAACTCACAGGCATCACAGTGATTTTTTCCCTCACACTTTGTATCTGTTGGATCGCAGGCAGTCCCACCCAATCCTCTTATTAATGCTTCATACCACCATCTCAAGCTTCCAATTATACCAGTCTCTCTCAATGTTGCATTTTTTCTATCTGTATCTCCTGTCCACAAAGGAGTCAATGATTTGATTTTAATAGTAAATTCTCTCATTTTATCATCACCTTTGATACTTTATTGAAATTAAAAAGCGGTTGGGAAGCTAAGACCTCCTCCACTTAGATGAAGAACCTTAATGAGCTCTATTTATTTCATGAACTACTCTTTTTCTAATAGATCAAAACCATGCAATGCAATCTTCTGAAAATCATTTCTTTTGCCGTAATAGTTTAGCTTTCCTAAAACGGCCCTCTTTTTCGTCATTTCGAGCCTGCTGAAAGCAGGCGTGGCAATCTCTCAAAGATTACAGAGAGTTGCCCAAGCCTTTCTTTAGATTGCGGAGCCTGTTCCGAGTGTTAGCGAGGAATCTCACTCCTCGCAATGACAAATGAGCAATCCCCCCATTTTTAGGAAAACTTACCTGTTACCTTTTGCCCACAAAAGTTATCATATATTCTTAGGAAAAATTCAAAGTGTAGATGGCACTATCTTGAAGATTTCAGACACATCCTTTCTTCCAGTATGAGTTGAGTATTCAAATTCTATAGGATGCATGTTAAGGATTCCTTTGTGGGGATATGAATAATAGAAGGGATTTCATTAGATTTAAAGTGGCATCTGCTTCCTCCTCCAAATTCATACCCAGAACAAAGTAAGAATTTAGTTCGCCCGGTGTTATTTTCCAATTTCTTTCTGCCTCAAGAAAAATTAACCACTGAACACACTGAATTCACTGAAAATTTTAAGAAAACTTAGGGAAAATGCTCTTCAATAGCGAGTTAGAGTTATAAATTCCTAGGTCTCAAGGAAATATGCTGATATTAACTTCTATTTCTTAATTTGAATCATTCCTATCTTCTTTCTGGACAGCCTAAAAACACACCTCTAAGCCTGCACAAAGAAACACTATATATCCATACTTATTATATCAGAGTATATCTTATTTGTCCAATTTATCTCTTTTTTATCAGGAAACAGTGAAAAACCTAATATTGTAAAGGTTCGATTTATCGGATTCCTTAAATGAGCTTAGTTTCATAAATGAAACCGCTACAAAGGATAACTTTTCACCAGTCTCTTAGTAGAGCGTTCCCTAATTAACTATACATCTTATCCCGTCATCGCGAGAAGCGAGGTTCCTCGCTTTCCCTTCGCTTCGCTCTGGGCTTCGGCTTTAAACAGACTCCGCAATCACAGAAACAAACCTGAGATTGCCACGGTTGCTTCCAGCAACCTCGCAACGCTTCGCGGATTGCCACGCCTGTCTTCGACAGGCTCGCAATGACAAATCATCGTAAAGTTAATTAAGAAATGAACTACTTACATGGGGCGAGTGGGGATACATAGCTCAACGAGCATTTACTATCCTCTATGTATTATCTACAGCTTTAATCAGACTCGCTGTTTTCTCAATATTCCAGAAGGTTAAAGAAAAGATTTACTATTTTTTGAAGTGAGGAAACAAGGAAAGATCTGTAAAGTAAGTTCTATAATGCTTTAAAGCTTTATTAAGGAGTCTGGTGGAGGATTCAAAGTATTCTTCATCCTTGTTTAGAATATCAATAAGAACATTGGTATCCACTGCAATAATCATTTTCCTCTTATCTCCTGGATAATTTGGTCGGTGGTTTTTTTATTTTTAAATAGCCTGCCCATTTTCTAAGAGGATCACCTTTTACTATTTTCTTCAGAATGCACTCTCCATTGCGAATTTGAAAATTTACCTCACTGCCAGGCTTAATGCCAACAGTCTCTCTTATTTTCTTGGGAATAGTCACCTGCCCTTTTTTGGTTACCTTAGGCATCATTCTTCCTTTCTTAAAGTATTACTTTAATGTGATAATAAAAATTTCTTACCAAAAGTTAAGAACCTTCCAGGATTTTGTTTTTCTAAAATACTCATAGCATCATCGTAAACAAAAAGATAATCCATTACAAAAAAAGCAGCCATGTTTGTGCGATTACCAGCGGTGCTTTCTTTCAACCCTTTTTCTTTTACTAAGTAATCGTAGAACTGGTCAAAAACTATTTTAGACCTTTTCCATTGCTTCTCATACTCTTTATCCGAATTATCCTTCTTAATGCATTCAAAATGTTCCTCCTTTAATTTTCCCATATCTTTCTCCTAATCAATTCTTTTTTGTAATTATTCAGCCACGAATTTACACGAATGGACACAAATATTATTAATTGCGGAAAGAGAAAAATTGAATACGAAAGAATTATTAGACAATCATTCACCACAGGTTTATTCAACGGGATAAAAAGATAAACCTGAACAGTTACTCTTTTTTATTAAAAATTCTCTCCCTATCTCCTCTCCTTTTTTAATTATATCCTCAGTTTTCACTCCACCAGTTTTTACCACAAATGAGGCAATGACTATCCCTCCTTTTAACTTTATTTTATCAGTCAGCATCTTAACTGTTTTATTGCCACCAAAACCACCCATAGTTACAAATAAAACAACTTTTTTATCCTTAAAATTAGCCTTTGAGATAAATGTATTGATAGCCGGTGTTGGTCTTAACGCCCAAACAGGCGTTCCTATAAATACCAAATTGTAGCTACTCAGGCTAAAATTAAGAGGTTTTATTCTGCTACATTTCCTCTTCAATGCACCATATCCGCCACTTATAAAACCAAAAAGTCCTTTTCTCTTTTTCACTTCCTCAATCTTTCTCAGATCTGCATCTAAGACATTAGAAATTGAGGTTGCTACCAGCTCTGTTTTACCTCTCCAGGAATAGTAAACAATTAATGTCTTCATTTTCAACCTCTTTTCTTAATTTTTTGTGAATAAGAAAATCCCACCCTTATTTCCCCGAATAGATATAGGTAGGCCAAAAACAAATATCAAATGTCGAGACCTGACCTCTTATTAGAGTTTAAAACCTCCTTAAATTTTTTTGAAAATCCTTTATCAGGTAAACTTTTATCAAATTCGGTAAGCCATTTTTCAATATAGGAAAGGTTAACTGAGGGGTTTTTAAGCAAGATTGAGCGCACATCATCCAGATCCCTTGCTCTGCCGGCAAAAACTTTATGTATTATAACATCCTCAACAGAGGCAAATTTCACCACAGCTCTTTTAATGGGGACCTTTCTTGCCCTTTTAATAGCCTGCCTTTCATAAGGAGTGAATGAGAATATGAAATCAACCCTAACTCCAGTTGCTCTATCTTTGGTAGGTAAAACCATTGTTTGCTTCACAAATTTAACAATATCTGATGGAATAGGCTTTAAATTTAATCCTTTTGAAATTTCTAAGATCTTTGAAAGAGCATCAACATCGACTCCTAAGGTTACATCAATGTCTCGGGTTAGTCTTGGCTCTCCGTAAAGCAATACTGCTTGTCCACCAATGATCATATAAGGGATACTTTGCTCATCAAGGGCTAAGGCAAGTTTAGCTAAGATTTCTTCAAACAATTGAGAATCCTTGCAACTCTTATATCTACATCTATACCTTCCAGAGGATCCTTGGGTGGTAAAACACCAAGGCTTACTCCCTCTTTCCACATAGCCTCAAAAATAGATAAGGCTTGCTTAAAAGATAGGTTATCTTTTTTTATCACCTCTGTTTCCAACTGCTCTAAAATATCAGGATTTTTAATCAAGGGAAATCCTTTTTATCTCTTTTGAACCCATTATTTAGGATTATTTTACCAGAAAATATATAATTAGGCAAAGATTATATTCTATCTCCTTCTCTTTCAGTCACTGCATAACGCTTTTTGAGCCTCTCATCTTATTATATCAATCAAAACCATCCTGCGCTTCTCTGATTTTCTCTAACTTTTGCTCTTTTTTCACAGCTTCCTTGCGTTCTCTATCACCTGCTATTCCCTTCATTCGATGGGATAGGGCGAGTATTGCATCTTCACGGCCATAGCAAATTACGATATCCCCAGTTTTAATTACTGTATCTCCCTGTGGCGCACCAATATATTTCTCCTCTCCATTTACTCTACGATATACACCAACCACAAGAACTCCTTCTTGATTCAGCTCCAATTCCTTGAGACTTCGTTCAGCTAACCAGTTTTTCTTATGCACCTTAAACTCTGAAATAGCAAAGCCTCTACTTAACCCAAAAAGTTGCTCATAATCATAAACCCGCAATGTAGTATATCTTGTTAGAAGTTTTTCAATTAATCTACTTATTATGCTATCTACCCACTGTGAGTAGGCGAAAAAGCACAAAATAGTTAAGCCAATACCGATCAGTCCGCACCGAACTGCGACTTCCTTTGCCGATTGCCCGATAAAGGTAAGAATTAGGGTGGCAACTGCAGAGGTTAAACCAGCGCTGCCCAACAACATTAGAATGCGAAGAATTCTCCTTCGGACAGGATGAGAGACAATCGCTTCGGATTCTGAAGTAGTAAACCCTACTCCACAAAAGGCTGATTGAGCCTGAAAAGCAGCTACATCTCGTGAAAGTCCTGTCATCTTTAAAGCCACTGTTCCAATTCGCACTACAATTATTGAAAAGACAATGACTATTAAGAATGAAATGAGTGTTATCATAATTTTCTCAGCTTGTATTTAAGTATTGTATCATAAAATTTTTGACATTACCAGAATCTTCAATATTTACTCTTCTTAGCTCATTGTTAGTTTTCTTCCAATCCTTCATAATTCTATTTTTATGCCCTATTTCAATTTAATGAAAGGTTCTCTCCAATTTTTACCCGTGCCAAAAATCCTCGGCTCTATGCAAGCTCTATTCCATTTTCCTCCAGCCAATCCATAACACGTCTTTCGAGCCTTTCATCTTTGAAGGCGAACCATTCCTCTCTCTTTTCTGGGTAGTTCAAAAGCACATCTTTAAACCTACGAAAAGCACCTCTACCATTTAGAGCAATCCAGAGCTTTTCTTGCAAATCCTCATCCTCTAAAGATTCGGTAAAGGCAACCATATCTTGGTATCCTTCTCTGGAGCTTCTTTCAGGGACGCTCAAGTACCTTTCAGGTTCATCTTCCATTCTTTCATAAATTTTTTTAGTCTCTTCCGGGTCCATAAATTCATCTGATGTGTATAACAGCTCCCCAGTTTTTGTATCCAGATAGAACTCATACCCACTACGGCAATTCTCAAAGGCATCCATTAACTCGCTTAAATTAATTTTTACCTTCCGCATTTTTTCCTCCTTTAAAAAATGGAGTTTACTCATATTCAAGTATCCATAGCCAGGCCGGCTGGTATAAAATTTCTTTACCTTTGATTTTCTTTCTTTCACTGTAATCCTTTGTAAGTATTAGCCCTTTATCAAGATTAAACTCTCCCATAGCCTTAAGCAAAGCCCTTTCTTCACGCTTTATAGTCTTTTCATCAGAAATATCCCATACAACCTGTATAAGTTCTTTTACCTTGAAACCCTCTATTATAACAAAATCTACTTCGTAATTATTTTTTGTCTTCCAGTAATAGACCTCTTTTCCTCTTCTGAGTAGCTCAAGAAATATTGCATTTTCAAGCATCCTCCCGTAATTATGGGAATACCTGAAGGTTACCGAGTTTACAAGTCCGGTGTCTATAGTGTAAATCTTTCTTGGATATTGGAGCCTATCTTTTGTGCTGTAAGAAAATAAAGAAATTTCAAAGAGAAGAAAGGCTGACTTTATGTAAAATAGATATTCAGCGAGGGTTGATTTTGTAATCTTGAATCCAAGTGTTTTAAGAAAATTATCTGCCTTACCCAGGGTAAAAAGAGAAGCATTTTGATGGATGAGAAGTTTAAGAAAATTCTCAAAAAGAGAAAGATTCCTTATTTTAAATCTCTCTACAATATCCCGGTAGAATATGGCACGATAATACTCTCGAAGAAGCTCTTCTTTTTCTTTTGATAATACAACCTGTGGAAACCCGCCGTATTCCAGAAACTCATTAAAAAATTTTAAGACCTTAGGTTTTTGTGGACTATAGAGAAGGGACTGTGGACTTTTCACCTTAAATTCTTTAAACCTTAAGAATTCTTTAAACCCAAGAGGATAAACTGTTTCAGTGAGTGTTCTACCTCGAAGAGAAGTTGCTATTTCCCCTGGTAGAAGCTTTGAGCTTGAGCCTGTTACTACAACTCTTGCAATCCTTCGATCAAGGAATGTCCTTATGCTCCTTTCCCAGTTTGGTATATTCTGAACTTCATCCAGAAGAAGCCATATAGGGTAATCCTCATTGGGAGAGAAGTATTCAAAATAGACATCGGGGAGTTTTCTTAATTCATCACCTTTCAAGGGATAGAGTCTATCATCCTCAAAGTTTATATAGATTATGTTTTGGTGAGGGATTTCCCTTCTTAACTTCTGGGCTATTTCATAAATAAGGTAAGTTTTTCCTGAACGTCTCACGCCGGTTATAACAAATCCAACATCAGGGGGGATTTTTCCTGTCCCCATTCCACGTTCCACAAGAAAAGGTAAATCACTTTCCAGCCATTCACTTATAAGATACTTTAAACTTTCCATATCATTTTCTTTAGGAAACAATTATACTAAGAAATCGTATTATGTCAAATACGATTAAGCAAAATTATCTTCGAAAAGTTTACCTCACCCTCTATTTTTTCTCCGGTATCTGTTTGCCAGGGCAAGTTTAGCTAAGATTTCTTCAAACAATTGAGAATCCTTGCAACTCTTATATCTACATCTATACCTTCCAGAGGATCCCTGGGTGGTAAAACACCAAGGCTTACCCCTTCTTTCCACATAGCCTCAAAAATAGATAAGGCTTGTTTAAAAGATAGGTTATCTTTTCTTATGTTTCCAACTGCTCTAAAATATCAGGATTTTTAATCAGCGGAATTCCTTATTCTATTCCACATTCTTTACTACCTTAAGTAATCTCACATACTTGCTAAAAAAATAATGTTTCTTAAAATGGTTAAATCCTACCTTAGATAGTATTTCCTTCCAATCTTTTTTAATAAAATCAAAAGCATAGGGACATTCTATAAGTTTAAAGGCAAGTGTTAAATAAAAAGGTGTATCTCTTAAAGAGAATTCATTGTAATCCAAAATAAAGAATTCACCGCCATTTTTTAATGCTCTAAAGGCATTGTCAATAATTACCTCTCTCACAGTTTGTGGGAATCCGTGCAAAACAAAACAGATAAATACTTTATCAAACTCATCCTTGTAAGGCAAAGGCTGGTCAATTCTTTGATTGATAATCTTGACATTTGAGAAATTAGCACACCTTTTCTCAAATTGCACAATCATCTCTTTTGAAATATCAAGGCTAACCAATTCTCCCTCTAGGGAAAGATACCTCATAATTAAACAAGCATTTCTACCAGTGCCTGCTCCTAAATCAAGGATTCTATCAGTAGGTCTAATTCTCATTAACTCAATCACTTTTTCAATGAACGAAGAATATTTCCCAAAAGTTACAACATTCATAAGTGTATCGTAATATTTTGCAGTAAATCCTTTAATTTCAACTCTTGATTTAGGATAATGATTACTCATAATATATACCATTCCTCCAGTTCTCTTACCTCACAGCTAAAAATTTTCTCCCTATCTCATTTCCTTTTCCAGGAGTAATACACAACCAATATCTTCATAATTAGTCTTCCTTATTTATATCTCATTGCACTTTTTTACTTTCTTAATTATCCTTTTGGCATTTTTTACAGCCAATATAGCTTCATGTTTATCTGGAAAGTGAAGTTGATACTCTGTCTTTATATAAGATGAGAAGAGTTGTTTAAAAGAAGATGCAATATCGCAGCCAAAATGCTTTTCTATAAGGGGTAAAAGTATCTTTACCTTGCTGGAAAAACCCACTCCCTTCATGGCAAGTCCTGCCTGGAGAAGATGCTTTGAGGCTACAAAACACAGAGAAAAAACTCCTGATGGAAGCCCATCTTGAAGTATCTTTTCTGCAATTTCTACTTTTTTGCTTTCAAACGCTACAGATTTTCTAAAAAAGTCCTTATATTTCACCTGTGGGGATTCAGGATTTTCTTTAAGGTCAATATCTCCAAACACAATGATTCCTTCCCTCTTTGCCGCTGTAAAAAGAGGAAGATATTCCATCTTAAATTTATCTACCTTAACAGGAAGAAGAGTTATATCTCTTTTGTACCGAAGTTCTATATTTGAAGATATTTTATTTACCTTTTTGGCTGCATCTTTATTGACTGTCTTAAAAATTGCAAGGAGGTCAATATCTGAATCCTCTCTTGCTCCTCCCTTTGCCCAGGAGCCGTAGAGGATAAGGGACAGGAGATTATCCCCAAATTCATCCCTAAGAGATTGGAGAACATCTTCTATTTCTTTGGCTATTTTTTGAGGGACGAGAGTGATTTCTTGCATTTATTTTTCTCACCTTAATTATACAATAAAATAAAAAAATTATCAATGATGGAGTGGATTTTCCCTTTAAAGATGTTAAAATATAGGTAAGCAAAGCAAGGTATATCTCAATGACAAGAATTAAAGTTGGTTGCTGTGGATGGGGATTTTTTAAGGCAGATTCTTTAGCTCATCTTTACTAATGGAAGAGGCCATTCTATGCATAGATTTAGTAAGAGATAACCTATCCAGTGCAGAAATTATGGAAGCTATACCAGTGAGAGAAAAAACAATACCTAATACCCTGGCAAATATACATACCATCCTTAATTGAGCTATTATGTAACTCTTAGCAGGAAAGCTGGAGAATTGTTGAACGATTGTTAGCTTGCCAACATAAAAGTAAACCCCTATCCCTGTTGGGATAAGAATGGCTCCTAACCCAATAAGAAGCCAGAGCACTGCTATTTGCGCTTTATACCACTTTAGTTGTTTTTTAACTAATGCCTCTATAGCTTTGTTTGCCATTTTTTCCTCTTCTTTAAACTAAAGGGAAAGGGCATCTTCCCAAAAGCTACATATCTTTTCTGTTTTTCTTTTCGCCTCACCAATGTATCTTTTAGGGTCCTCCAAAATCTTTCTTTCCTTGTCAGTGAATCTGTCTATGTATGATTTAGTTTCCGAATCTTCCCAGATAAGTTTATTGAGCTTTTTCCCACTTTGTTTTGCCTTAGCAAGTAATTTTCGGACATGTCCATAGCCATCAGGATGACCATACATTGAAAGGAGTATGTATAGTGGTTCAGCTACAATCTTGTCCTTACTTAGCTCTAAATTGTGTCTAATGTTTTCTGTGTTAACTTCTATCTTCCCAAGTGAGGTGATTAACCGATTAACAGAGTGTATAAAGGACACGAAAATTTCTATTACAAACCTATTAGATGCTGAATTAGTTAAGTCTCTTTGATGTTCTGAAATTTGATCCATAAATACAGTTATAATTCTTGGCATAAAGGCTTTCCACATACTCTTAACATGTTCAAAATTCCATGGATTTATCTTGTGCGGCATTGTAGATGAGCCAATTCTTTCCCTTTCTAATTTTTTAGTTACCTCCCCTATCTCTGTTCTATATAGATGTCTTATATCATCGCATAAATTTGCTAACACAGAGAAGCAGGAAATCACAGCATAAACTAAGTCACTTAGATATTCTGGTTCAACTATCTGAGTTGAGTATCTTCCTGGTTTTAAATCTAACTGTTCTAAAACTTTCTCTTCAAAACTCTCAGGGCTTATCCCATATCTCTCACTCACCAATGAGAAAGCGTTGTAAGCTCCCACTGCCCCAGAGATTTTTCCACGAAGATTTTCAGATGCCCTCTTAATTTTCTCAAAGCAGTTTCCAATCCTATCCACGTATTCTGCTATGGCAAATCCAAAAGTAATTGGTTCTGCATGCTGGCCATGAGTACGGCCAATTTGAACAATATCTTGTGTATCTAGTGCAATCCTAATTAATATATGCTCCAATTCTTTAAGACTTGGCAAAAGGACCTCTCTACATAGATGTTTTAACCTCATAGCTGTTGCAGTATCAATAATATCTGATGAGGTAGCAAAAAGATGTACATAAGGTTTTGCCCTGTTGCTTAGCTTAGATTTAATGCAGTTAACGAGTGCTCTTATGTTATGCTGTGTTTTCTCTTCCTCTTTATACACTTCTTGAGCTGTTACTTTTTCACAGGCTTTCTCAACTTCATCAGCTATTTTCTGCTCGCAGATGCCAATTTTAGCCATTGCTTTTACAAGAGAGGATTCCACCTTGAGCTCGTATTTAATGTAAGCTTCCTCTGATGCTAAGGGTTTTAATGCTTGAAAAAGTTTTGGTTCTCCCTTATAGTATCTGTAATCTAAAGGGCTTACATCATCATACTCTATCATTTTCTTCTCTCCAATAACTCTTAAGGTATTGTCAAATTCCTTTTCCCTCTCCCCTTGCGGGAGAGGGTCAGGG
>JAGHCO010000132.1 GCA_021160405.1 Candidatus Aerophobota bacterium | reverse complement strand
TTATAGAGTTTTGAATAAACATCTGATAGGAAATATTTTTCGCTTTTATCTTCAATAATTTGTTTTAGCCTTCCATAAGGTGGATTTCCTATTACCACATCAAAGCCCTTTTTATTTCCAAGAAAGATTTCCGGGAATTCAAAAACCCAGTGGAACATTTTTCTTTCCCATGGAATGGATTTTGCATTTTTCAATTTATCGAGGTCAATATTATGCTCCTCTACAAACTTATCATCCAGTTTCTGGTTGAATAAATTGGTAATCTCTCTCAAAAGGTCGTTTAAGGGCTTGGCATATTTTGAGTTAAGAGATGCTATAAGAATGGTTATGAGTTTTCCCTTTGTTTTTAAAACCTTCTCAAAGTCATTCCAGCCAATTCTTCCTTTTGATAAAATTGTGTTGAGTTCATCGACCTCTTTTACAATGTCTCCATCAAGATTGAGAGATTTTGCGGTTTTCTCAAGATAGGGTTTTAGTTCTTCCACTACTTTTATTTTTTCAACAATATAGTCCGCCTGTTTCTCTTTTATGAACAGATCAAGTTGCAGTTGCCCTTTTGCTTTTTCCTTTTTAAGTTCTGCATATCCAATAAGCGAGTTTCCCTCTCTCAGGTTGAAATGAACATTCGGGAACCTTACGAAAATGTCTTTCTCCCTGCCAATCTTAAAGTGCTTTGCAAGGGTTAAAAAGAGCCTTGCCTTTGCTACTTTGAGGGCAGATGGATTTATGTCCACTCCATAAATGTTCTTTGAAAGTATAATGAAAAACTTTACCAGTAATTTGAATTCATCCTCATCGGAAATCTCAAGAAGGTTTATTCTCTTTATCTCCCCCTTTTCATTCGTTGCTATGATCTCAAGACCCTTCCTTACGCCTATTTCCTTTGCTTTATTCCATATCTTTTCATAAATTCCCACAAGAACATTTATTGCGCTTTCAAGAAAGTGGGCAGAACCAACAGCAGGATCAAGGACTTTTATCTCTTTTAACTTCTCAAAAAGGTAAGAGATTATTTCCTTATCATTGCTTTCAATGATCTGGTCTATGGTTTCAAATTTTTTGCTGAATTTCTCATTGATTTTATCTACAAGATATGGCTTAATGGTATTCTCACAGATATATGATGTTATCTCCTCTGGCGTATAATAGGCACCGAGTTTTTTCCTCTCCATGTAGGTAATAAGCTTTTCATAGATCGCACCAAGCACAAATTCATCAATATTGCCTTCAGTCCAGTCTCTGCTTTCAAAAAGGTTCAGAAGAGGCACTTCCTGACTCACCTTCTTTGGTAGCGTGTTTATCAGAATATCTGTCATTCCTTCTTTGTAGAAGCACTTATCGGGGATGGATATAGCTCTTACATGCTCGCCATTCAGAAAAACCGCAGGTCCTATAACAACGACCTTTCCTATTTTTGGGTCTTCAACATACTGCCTGTCCTCATATCCACTTATTTTTTCAAAGAGATAAATAAGGAACTCATAATAATTCTTAAATTCATTAAAGAGCTTTTTCTGTTTGAGATCTTTAAACTTTGTTATGAAGTAGTTTTTATCATTATTGAAAAAGCCTCTCTCCTGAAGATACCACAAAGTAAGCATCTGCATCATGAAGTTATCAACAAACTCCTCTCTCCCCTCTTCCTCTGGAATGCCTTTTATGTTTTTAAGCAGATAATCTCTTGCCTTCTTGTAGAGGATGTAAAACTCTTCTATAACATCTGTCCTATCAAAGAGCTTTTCAAGGTTTTCTTCCTTTGGCTCGCTCAAAGCCTTTTTTAATTTATTAAGAAAGGTTTTATTGATTTTTTTGATAGTCTTTATGATATGCTTGTTTCTTCTGTAGTCCTTGATTAACAAATGCCCATTGTAAAAGATAAAACCAACTCTTGGAGCATAACCGCTCACAGGTGGTTTATAGCGGTTTTTTAAATAAGAAACTTCACTCTTGTTTTCAGCTTGGGCGTATAAAAAACCTTCAAATATATTCAGGTCTTCATCACATAATTCTGGAATGAGATAGAGGGGGCACTTCTTATCCGAGATCTTGATCTCTTTAGCCTCATATTTTTTGAGTTCTTTTTCTATTACTTTTTTTGTTTCAGACTTCATAATACCACCCCAGATGTTTCACCCTAACCTTTAATGATTCTATATCTGTGAGTCCTTTTTCTCTGAAGAATTCGTACAGTGTTTCAATTGTTCCTTTAAAATCCTTGATAATCACATTATCCCTGTTCATCTCAATCAAATTTTTACCAGTAAGTAGAGGCTTTACTTCTCTTGAATAAAGGTAATAGGGAATTGTTTGAAGTGCTGTCATAACAATTTTAAACTTGCTTTCAAAACCTTCTGCCCTTTTCCTTTCTACAAGCAAAGCATTATAGAGATTGTAGAGAAATCCCTTTTGCTCCTGCCGATAACCTTCTTTAAGTTCTTCCACAACTTCCTCAGTCTTATCTTTCATTCTTTTTAGGTTCTCAACAGCACTTTCAATCTTCTGTGGAGATTTTCCCTTTCTCTTTATCAGGTTAAGAAAGGCAAGCGGAGTATCATACCTTATTTCTCCACTCTTCGTGATGCTCATAACCCTTTTCATAATCTTGAATTTGCCACGATAGAACTCATAAACACTTACAATTTTGTCATCGCCTTCAATAAATGAGTAGTAAGGACCATCTTTCATCTCTATAATATCCTTAAAATCTTCTGCTGTGTAGCCAAGTTCATACTGAATTAAATTCAGTAGTTTGTATTCATCAAGCTGTTCCTGTGGTATTCCCTCAGGAATAAACTCTTTAAAGTCCTGGGAAATGCCATATTGCTCCAGATCTGTCATTGAAAGTTTTGAAATATCCCTTATTTTTTCTCCAAATGTCTCAATACTTATTTCCTCCTCAGGTGAAAGTATCTTTACATCTTTACCAACAATCAAAGTGATATCTTGAATTTTCTCTTTCAATTTTCTGAGTACACCTACGATAACTTCTATTTCATCGGAGGGAATGTAGTTTATAACATACACATCCTTATCGTTACCTATCCTGTTTACTCTCCCAACCCTCTGAACAATAATCATAGGATTCCATGGCAGGTCATAATTCACCACAGCATCCGCATCCTGGAGATTAACCCCTTCGCTTAGAGCATCGGTTGATATCAGAATATCAATCTCACCAAACCGCTTTACTTCCTCAAATCCATTACTGGCTTGAGGTGCAAATCTCTTTATGTAATTAATCTTCGTCGGTATCTCTGTATCACCTGTCACGAGTGCGATCTTGACTCTATCTCTCTCATCTTTAAGCCATGTATGTAGATCAACTTCTTTCTTAATCCACTCTAAGAGATTGTGATAAATGTAGTAAGCGGTATCTCTATACTGTGTAAAAATTATGATCTTTTTACGATTCAATGAAGGTATATTCTCTAACTTTTGAGATTTGTAAGACGGAGAGCCTATTATCTGCTTCAGTGCTTCGAGTTTTGGATCATTTTTATAGGAGTATATTGGAAAGTCAATAATATCCTCCATCTTGCGAGGTATTTTGCCGAGGGTTTTTTCTTCACCATTTTCCTTATCTTTAAGTTTGTCCAGTTCTGCAAAGATATTATCCATTAATCGTAAATCGCTTTCCAGATTCTCTAAGACTTTCCTCAGTCCAAGTTTAAGGAGGTCTATTTCTGAGTATTGTTTTTCTCCTTCTTTTAACTCCTCAGCGTATTCAAGGAGTATCCTTACGACTCTATCAAACCATGTTTCCTCATCTTCTTCCTCAATATTGTATTCCTCTTTAATGTCCTCAAGTTCTTTCTCTATTTTTGCTTTATCAACTGCAGATTTTATCAGTCCTTCTAAGTCATTCCTTGTGAGAACTCTGTTCATCCCTTCTTTGAAGATTTCATAAAAGATTTTTTCCTTCTCATATATTCTTTTGAGCGTAGTTTCAAAAGGATATATCCCACTTTCCAGTCTTTTACCGAGGAGTAATTTAAATAAATCCGCAACATCTATGAGCTTTTTAACAGGCTCCTCTTCATCAATAGTTTCCTCTTCAAAGATAACATACCTTGTGCCATAGAGTTTGGTGTATTCAAACAGGATTCTGTTAATGTTATCGTTTATTGTTTTTGTAAGGGATTTATAGTCTTTGGTATAAAATGGTGAGTAATCAAGGCTATATGGCTTTGGGTCCTTAAAAATAAGCGGTTTACCATTGACTTTGATATCTTTGAATTGCTCCATAATGTATTTTCTCGTTCTGAGAACCATTATTTCATCAAGTATTTTTTGCTTGATCTCAGTTGCAACCTTTTTCAGGTCTTTTTTGATTTTGTCATCATCTCTTTTTTGAAATTCCTTTTTCAAGTCTCTATACTTTTTCATTAGTTCTGTTATTGGAACACCCTTAATCCTGAAAGGTACAAATGTATCATCAACGAAAAGTCTTATCAGGTTGAATATATCACTGATAGAATTATTTAGTGGAGTGGCTGTTAAAAAAATGAACTTATTAGAAAATTTATCACTTTTCTTTTGGAGCTTTCTTATGGCTTTCCATCTATTAGTGTTTCTGTTTCTATATTTATGCGCTTCATCAATTATGAACAAGTCATATTCTTCTGCTATCTTGTTCAACTCTGGATCAACATAATCTTTTTTTCATCAACCTTATAGTTCTGGAAAATACCCAAAGACAAGAAAGATATCTTACCGAGAAGCTTCTCTCCTTGCTCATCGTAGATTTCATAAATTTTGTAGTTATCCTCCTTCTTTGTCAATTTTTTATAATTATTAACAAAAAATCCCTTTTCCTCTTCAAAGATTGGGGGGATTTTAATTTTATGATTCAAAAATAATTTCTCTTTAATTTGCTCATCTATTTTCCCTATTAATAATTCTTCCCACTGAGGTATTATGGAAGGAGGTAAGATAAGCATAACAGAAGGTAGTTTTCCGTTAGGTATCCAGGTTGGGTGCTTTCCATTCAAAAATTCCTCTACCACAGCAGAAGCCATAAAACTTTTTCCAAGTCCAACAGAATCGGCAAGAATTACACCATTATAAAAATTGCTTTTATCTGTTGCATTAACCACACCTACAAGTTGAAATTCCATAAGGATGTCTCTTTTAAGAAGATTTAGCACTCTTCCTTCAAACCATTTATAGACAAGATATTTGAATAAAGTACGAGAATCTATCAGTTTCCCAATTTTTGGATACGGGCTTCCAGGTAACACGCCAGATATATCAATAACTTTAAGCAAGTCTTTTCTGAATTCAACAGCTTCGTTCCGGAGCTGGTCAAACCATTGGTTTAGATAGAGAACCTCCTCCCGTGAGGTGAGCAATACATTTAATTCTTTGTTTTTAGTAAGACCTTCTGAAGTGAAATTGGAAGATCCAACCACAGCCAAACCAGGAGAACCATATTTTTCTTCAGGCTTGGTCAGGAATAAATATAACTTTGCGTGCAATCTTGATTTATCAAAAAGTTTTACATCTATTATGTTATTGGCTACAAAATCTCTCAGGGCTTGGAGTTGTTTTATCTGTTCATCTGTAAGTTTAGTTCTTTGCAGATCTTCTATCATTCTCTGTTTAAATATTTCTCTTAAATTATAACCTGCTACGAGTTCTTCTTTTGTAGGGTATGTTGTTTCATTTCCCATTACAATTTTCAAAAATGGAAGATTCTGGTATTTTTCTGGGAAGTCATCTTTGACTAACGAAAAACCACTAAGGAAAAAATACCCAATAGCAAATTTGGTTTCCTTTGATTTTCTTAGTTGGTCTTTTAATACTTTAATTAATTCTCTCCCAGGATTATTATCTATTATATTTGGTGCTATTTTATCACTCATGCTACTCACCTTTTAAAAGTGAGGTTGAGATTTTGGATAACGGCTGGAGATATCCGAAGTTCCGAGCGGAGCTAGGAATTTGGACGGAGCGTTAGCGAAGTCGGATATGTACTTGTTAGACGACTCGAAGGACAAGGTGCGAAGCATCACAGCATTGGGCGGAGGGACATTATTGCAGCAATCCAAAATAAATCACCCCTGGAATTTTATTTTTAAATCTAAAC
>JAGHCO010000110.1 GCA_021160405.1 Candidatus Aerophobota bacterium | reverse complement strand
CGTAGCTTACTGGTAACTAATAAAGCCGCTCCATAGGCAAGGGGAGTTGTTAAAGCAATATTTCCCACTACATATAGTAAGGATAATTTGAAGTTATTGATAAATCTACTTTCACTAATTAATACTTGATAATTATGAAACCAAACAAACTTAACTGTTCCATTTAAAAAAATTTTCTCAAAGCTCATATAAATCCCAAGGAAAAGGGGTATGGCTAAGAAAAGCAGTAAAAATAAAAAGGTAGGAAGAAGAAATAGGAAGGGGAGTTTATACTTCCCCATGGAGTATAAACTCCCCCTTTTATCTATTTTTCCGCTGTTTTCTGTAGTGCTTTTGTCCAACTTACTCTCCAGCGTAACTCGCGTTGTACTCGTCTTGAGCCTTTTTTAAGGTTGCCTTAATTGGGCTTTTCTTAACTACTATATCTCCTATGGCTGCTGCTACCGCATCTGAGAGCTCTCCATAGTGAGCTGTAGGTGGCATTGCCCTGCCGTGCTTTGCAGCAAATAGCCATTCTTTATAGAAAGGTGTACTATATGCGGGGCGTTTCCAATCAGTTAAACAAGCTGGTAGACCAGCATCAGGATACGTGTAAAGATACTTTGGCTGAGCAAGGAAGCTTAAGAATTTAAAGGCTTCAGCAGGGTGTTTAGATAATTTGTGTATTGAAAGGGTCCATGCATTGGTAAATTGTGCATGAGGTTTAGTGGGGATAGGAAATACACCAGCAAGGATACTCTTACCCTGCGGAGTGGCCGGGAAAATCCCCTTCACCCATCCCTTATTCTCTAAGGCTCCAATCCAGTAACTTCCAAATCCATCAGCCATACCTAATTTACCGTTTAGAAAACTATGTAGTATCACATCATCATAGGTTCCACTTACTGCCCATTTTGGGGTAACTTTATATTCGTATACCAAATCATTAAGGAACTTTGCTGATTTGACTCCCTGCTCTGAAGCAAAAGTTGCCTTTTTTGTGATAGGATCCCATAACTTCCCCCCAAAGTGCCAGATATAAGGAGCAAAGTATAACTCTATTGTGGCGCGTGAGGCACCAAGGTACATTCCCAATCCCCAGATATCTGGAATTCCATCTCCATTAGTGTCTCGAGTAAGCTTTCTTGCATCTTCTAATAACTCATCTACATTTTCAGGGGTCTTATAAATTCCTACTGCTGCAAACATATCCTTTCGATAAACTATTGTTCTGGTATGAACACCCATAGGAATCCCGAGAGGGAAACATTTCTTCCATACAGGGCTCCAATTGAAATCTTCTTGTTTTTCTTTAGTCCATTCTTTCTTCACAAAAGATGAAAGATCCAAAAAATCTCCAACCAGGGCATGCTTTGGCATATATTGAGGCGAAGACAACAACACATCATGAGGAATTCCTGTCCTATAATGCATCATAGACTTCACGTCTATCTCATCCCATTTAAACCACTCTAACTTTACCTTAATGTTTGGGTAAACTTTCTCAAAATCTTTAATGACCCCTTGATACCACTCATAATTTTGGCGAGCATAAGCCCCCGCTGCAGGATCGAAAATCTGAGCCATTTTTATAGTGACTGTTTGTTTAGCAAAAGTTAACCCTGTAAAGCTCATCATAATAACAAAACTTGTCACTAATCCAACTATAAGCCATTTAACTTTGCTTTTCCTCATTATTTTTTCTCCTTTTTTTATTTTTTGAGACACTACTTATCTTCTCTATTCCCTCCCGGAAGTTTCTAAAAGAAACTCAATCATTAATTTTTTATCTTTCTTTAGAAACTTCCCATACCATAACTAAGCCTATCTACTTTCTCTCACCTCCTTTGCGCCTTAATTTTTTCATAGCTCTCAAGTGTTAATTAATAATCTTACCTTTTTCACCCTCTTGCTTATATTTTTCCCTCCCCCACAGGATTCTCGAATAATGAGCTTAGGTTTCAAGAATATTCTCTGGGGCTTTGTTATGCCATTTTTTTCTATTTTTTCAATTAATATTTCTGCTGCTCTTGATCCCATTTCTTGAATTGGTTGAGCTACAGTAGTTAGAGGAACCTTGAGAAGGTGAGAAACTCGAAGATTATCGTAACCAACTAATGCTATATCTTCAGGCACTTTTAACCCTTGCTCTTCAATAGCTTCTAAGGCTCCTATAGCAATTTCATCGTTAACTGCAAAAACCGCTGTGGGAGGATTTTTCATAAGTAAGAATTCTTTCATAGTTCTATATCCATTTGCTTCTCTTCTTATGGGACTTGTTTTTATGAGCTCTTTTTCTACCTTTATTCCAAATTCATTTAAGGCCTTTTTATACCCTTCTATTCTATCCAGTATTGAGGTAGACCCCTCCGGTTCAATAATGAACCCAATTCGCTTATGCCCCAATTTTATTAAATGTTTAACTGCCATATAAGCACCGGCTATATTGTCTGTTACCACAAAGTCTGAATAAATATTTTTTAGGTATCTATCTATCAATACGAAAGGAATCTTATCTTGCTTTAATTCCCAAATACAATCACAGTGTTTACTCTCGCCAATAAAGAATATTATCATTCCATCTACCTGTTTTTCCCTGAGAAGATGGATCTCCTTTTCTTCTTTCTTAGGATCATCACTGGAGACACACAATATCAGGGCATATCCTTTCTTATTGGCTACAGTCTCAACTCCATAGACTATCTCATGCGTATAAGAACTAAGAATATTAGGAAGGACAATTCCAATAGTATTAGTTCTCTTTGTGATGAGACTTCTTGCTAAATAGTTCTTTCTAAAATTAAGCCTTTTGGCAACAGTTAACACTTTCTTTTTCGTATTCTCATTAACCAAGGGATTATTATTTAATGCTCGCGAGACTGTAGATTTTGATACACCAAGTATTTTAGCAATATCCTCCATCCTCACACTCATTTTATTTGCCTTGCTCTACAGCAGTTCATCTCTTACTCTTACATTAAATTAAAGCTAATTCTAAGACATTCTCTTGTTTAAAATAATTAATATGCAACCGATATCATTATATAATATCTTTGATAGATAATCATTGACAAACAAAATATTTAAATAAAAAATTATTACTAAAAATTAAATGCAATCGGTATCAATATTATAATAAATTATAATAAATT
>JAGHCO010000009.1 GCA_021160405.1 Candidatus Aerophobota bacterium | reverse complement strand
CCTATGAATAGGTTACTTCAGGGAGATGTGGGTTCAGGGAAAACTGTAGTTGCCCTAACCTCTCTTTTAGCAGCTATAGGCAGCGGATATCAGGCAGCATTAATGGCTCCCACAGAAATTTTAGCTCAACAGCATTATTTAAGGATGAAAGAGTTTTTATCCTCCTTAAATGTTCAGCCTTTTCTCCTGATAAGTGAGCTTCAGCAAAAAGAGAAAGAAAGAATAAAAAATGAGATAAAAGGTGGAACAGTAAAGTTGGTTATTGGGACCCATGCATTAATCCAAAAAGAGGTGCAATTTCATAAGTTAGGGATAGTGGTGATTGATGAACAGCATAGGTTTGGAGTTATGCAAAGGGCCACTTTAAGGAGTAAAGGTAAATGCCCCGATGTTTTGGTAATGACAGCTACTCCTATTCCCCGAACTCTTGCTCTTACTTGTTACGGAGATTTGGATGTATCTGTTATTGATGAACTTCCACCAGGGAGAAAGTCAGTTATTACGCGGTGGATAAGTGAGAATAAAAGAAGATGGGTATATCAATTTGTAAGCTCTCAGATAAAGGAGGGAAGGCAGGCCTATTTTGTTTATCCTTTAATTGAGGAATCCGAAGAGATTAACTTGAGAGCAGCCGAAGATATGGTTGGAAGATTAAGAAAAGATATTTTCCCCCAATTTAAAGTTGAACTTCTTCATGGTAGGATGAGAAGAGAGGAAAAAGAATTTGTAATGAAGCATTTTTCTCAAGGTAATATCGATATAATGGTTTGTACTACCGTAATAGAGGTAGGAATAGATGTTCCCAATGCTACCATAATGGTAATAGAAAATGCAGAGAGGTTTGGAATGGCTCAGCTTCATCAGCTTCGAGGTAGAGTTGGTAGGGGAGGGGCACAATCTTACTGTTTCCTTTTAACAGGGAATAAAATATCTGAGGAAGCAGTTAAAAGAATGAAAGTGATGTGCAAGACCAACGATGGTTTTCAAATAGCCGAGGAAGATTTAAAGCTAAGAGGACCGGGACAGTTTTTTGGCACTCGTCAGTGGGGAGAGCTTGATTTAAAAATTGCCAACCTTTTGCGAGATCAAAGAATGTTAAATTTAGCTCGTAGAGAAGCTTTTAACCTGGTAAGGGAGGACCCTCTTTTATATAACCATCCTCTTTTAAAAAAAGCTATAAAAATGAGATTTCCCTATCAATGGGAACTGGCTAAAGTTGGATAAAGTGAAATACGCTAAGGTTAATTTAGATATTGTTAATAAGTTAAAGAAGATTGTAGGTGATGAGGGCGTTATAACCGATTCTTTTGATATGGAACCTTATTCTCACGATGAGACTCCAGGATTAAAATCTTTTCCAGAGGTAGTAGTAAAACCTAAAACAAAAGATGAGGTAGCAAAACTGCTTTCTTTATCTAATCAAGAGGGAATACCTTTAACTCCCCGAGGAGGGGGGACAGGGGTAGCTGGAGGAGCAGTGCCCATTTTTGGAGGGATTGTGCTTAGTATGGAGAGGATGAATAAGATTTTGGAGATAGATATTTCAAATTCTATGACTGTAGTGCAGCCAGGAGTTATCAATGGAAACTTGCAAAGAGAGTTAAAAAACTATGAGCTATTTTATCCAGTTAATCCAGCCAGTTTAGATAGCTGTACTATTGGAGGTAATGTAGCTAACTCTTCCAGTGGGTCTAATGCTGTTAAATATGGAGGAACTAAAAATTATGTTTGTGGGTTAGAAACTGTTCTTCCCAGTGGTGAGGTTATTAGAGCTGGGGGCAAATTGGTAAAGAATGCTACTGATTACAGAATGGTTCAACTTCTTCTCGGTTCAGAGGGAACATTGGGAGTAATTACAGAGGTAACTTTGCAGGTTATTCCCCTTCCTCCGGTAAAAGTTGATCTCATTGTTCCTTTGTCTGAAATTACCCCTATTGCAGAAATTGTTAAGGAGGTAATGGGTAAAAAAATTATCCCCACCAGTATTGAATATATGGATAGCGAGACAGTAAGAATAACTAAAAATTATCTTAAGGATTCCCCTTTTCTTCCTGAATCTTCTCATTATCTTTTAATAGAGGTAGATGGAAGCAGGAAAGAGGAGGTAGATAAAGATTATCAAACTATAGGGGAGATCTGTTTAAACAGGGGAGCAGAGGATGTACTGGTAGTTGAGGATTCAGGAGCTCAAGGAAAATTATGGAAATTTAGACAATCCATTAGAGATGCTTTAGTTTCTTTTAGTCCAACAATGATAGAGGGAGATATAGTTGTCCCCCGCGGTAAAATCACATTTTTTTTGCAACAGGTAAGAGATGTGCTTAAAAAATACTCTTTATCAGCAGGAATCTTTGGACATTTAGGCGATGGTAATGTTCATATAAACATCCTTAAGGGAAAAACGGAAGATGAGAAATGGAAGGTGATTACCTCTAAAGCTGTTGAGGAGCTTTTTAACGGGGCTATTTCCTTAGGAGGGAAAATCTCTGGAGAGCATGGAATTGGACTAATTAAAAAGCCTTATCTTCCCCTAATAGTAAGTGAGGCTGAGCTTAATTTAATGAGAAAAATAAAGAGAGTTTTTGATCCTAAAAATGTGCTTAATCCAGGTAAGATATTTGATTAAAAAGGGGTCGGGTCTTAACATTTGACATTTCATAGAGTTGAATCAATATATCATAATGTAATCCAGGGAATGTCAAATGTTAAGACCTGACCCCTAAAATAGGAGGTTAGATTATGCTTAAAAAAATTGAGTGTATTATTCAGCCTTTTAAGCTGGAGGATGTGAAAGAAGCTTTGAGGAAAATAGCGGTTGATGGAATGACGGTAACCGAGGTAAAAGGGTGTGGTAAACAGAGAGGATATACACAAAAGTATTCTCCTGAGGCTCCTATTCGTCTTTTACCTAAGGTAAAAATGGAAATTGTTACCGATGAGGAAAAGGTAGAAGAAATAGTTCAAACTATTCAATCTTTAGCTCGAACTAATCAAATAGGAGCAGGGAAGATATTTATCATCCCGGTTGAGGATGTTATGAGAGTAAGAACAAAAGAAAGAGGGAGGATCGCCATTGACTGAAGAGAAGAAAAATACAAATGCTTGGCAGGTTGCACTACAACAACTGGATGAGATAGCAAAGAGAATTAACTTAGAGCCCTGGATTCATAAAAAGCTGAGAAGGCCAAAAAGAGAGTTAACCGTCTCCATTCCAATTAAAATGGATGATGGTTCAGTGGAAGTGTTTACCGGCTATAGAGTTCAGCATAATATTACTCTTGGGCCAGCTAAGGGAGGGATAAGGTATTCCCCTGATGTAACCCTGGATGAGATAAGAGCATTAGCTATGTTGATGACCTGGAAGTGTGCTGTAGCGGGAATACCCTATGGAGGTGCTAAAGGAGGGGTAATTTGTGATCCAGAGAAATTGTCCTTAGGCGAGCTTGAAAGACTTACTCGGAGATATACCTCAGAGATAATTATTATGATTGGTCCTGAAAAAGATATTCCTGCTCCTGATATAAATACTAATTCTCAAATTATGGCCTGGATAATGGATACTTACAGTATAAACAAAGGTTATTCTGTTCCAGGAGTAGTTACGGGAAAGCCAGTGGTAATTGGAGGGTCTGAGGGAAGACAGGAGGCTACTGGAAGAGGAGTTACCTTTATTACTCTTAACACTTTAAAATATCTTAATCAAGGGATAGAGGATAGAAAAGTAGTAATTCAAGGATTTGGTAAGGTAGGTTCAGTGACAGCTAAACTCCTTCATTTGGAAGGAGCTAAGATTATTGGAATTGGAGAAATATACGGAGCAATATATAACCCTAAGGGATTGAATCCATTAGAGGTAGATAAATACAGAAGAGAGACTGGTTCCATATTGGGATACAAAGACTCTGAGGATATAACCAATAAAGAGCTTCTTGAGTTAAACTGTGACATTTTAATCCCAGCAGCCACAGAAGGACAGATCACAGAAAAAAATGCTCCTAACATTAAAGCAAGAGTTTTAATAGAAGCAGCCAATGGTCCCACTACTCCATCTGCAGATAAAATATTGGAATCCAAAGGTATCTTTGTAGTTCCTGATATTTTAACTAACGCTGGAGGAGTAATTGTATCTTATTTTGAATGGGTGCAGGGGATACAGGGATATTTCTGGAGTGAAAGAGAAGTTAACTTAAAATTGAGAGATATAATGGATAGGGCTTTTCACCATGTGCTGGAGCTTTCTTTAAAGGAAAAGGTTTCAATGAGGACAGCTGCCCTTATGTTAGCGGTAAGTAGGGTTGCTGAGGCTACTAAAATTAGAGGATTGTATCCTTAAAGAAAAAGGGGGTCGGGTCTTAACATTTGACATTCTCTGGATTACATTATGATATATTGATTCAACTTTATGAAATGTCAAATGTTAAGACCCGACCCCTTTTTCTTTAAGGATACAATCCTCTAATTTTAGTAGCCTCAGCAACCCTACTTACCGCTAACATAAGGGCAGCTGTCCTCATT
>JAGHCO010000027.1 GCA_021160405.1 Candidatus Aerophobota bacterium | reverse complement strand
TTCTACTACAGCAGTATTAAGATCGCCGGTTAACATAAGAGATTCATTCTCCAGAGGCTGAGGAGCATAAATAGTTTTTATACCGGCTCGAAGAGTACGAAAGCCAAATTCCTCCTTAAAAACATGCTTTACTCTAACCTTAGTTACCGTCTCAGCAAAGGGTATCTTAAAGTGAAGTCCAGGTTCAGTAGTCCTTGTATATCTACCCCATCGTTTAATTACTCCCACCTCATCAGGTTTTACAGTATAGAAGGTGGAAAACAAAATCACTAAAACAATAATCCCTAAAACTACCCATCCTACCCACCTTTTAGAAAATGATGGCCAGGAGGGATTAACTCTTACTTCTTCTTCCATCATAGCCTCCTTTCTTGGAAAATTTATTTCTTTTATTGTATCAGATTAAAATAAAATAGCAAGGATTCTGCTTGACTTTTATCCTGTTAAAGATAAAATTTAAATACTTAATTAATTATAAAGGAGTGCAAGCAGTGTCTATTAAAGAGCAGATGGTGCAAATGGCTAAAGAAGCTAAATCCGTTAGCAAAGTTTTAGCTAATTTATCCTCAAAGGAAAAAGATGAGGCTTTGCAAAAAATGTCTTCCCTTATTCAGGAAAACAGAGAAAAAATAAAAGAAGAAAACAAAAAGGATGTGGAAAAAGCAAAGATTAAGGGACTGTCCTCCGCCTTTATAGACAGACTTACCTTAAATGAGAAAAGAATTCAGAGGTTATCTTTTAGTTTAGAAGAAATAGCTAAACTGGAGGACCCCATTGGAAAAATAAAGAGTATGTGGAAAAGACCTAACGGCCTTTTAATTGGGAAGCTCGTTGTCCCCCTTGGGGTGATTGGAATTATCTATGAGTCAAGACCTAATGTAACTGTAGAGGCAGCCGGGCTTTGCTTTAAATCAGGTAATGCTGTTATACTAAAGGGAGGATCAGAAGCTATTAACTCTAATATAGTGTTAGTTGACATTTTAAGACAGGCCTTAAAAGATTTAAACCTTCCTCAAAATATTATCCAATTGATAAGAACAACCTCCCGAGAAGCTGTAGGAGAGCTATTAAAGTTAAATGAATACATAGATGTAATTATTCCCCGGGGAGGAGAAAGTCTTATCCAGGCAGTTACTGAAAATTCTACCATTCCTGTGATCAAGCATTACAAAGGTGTATGTCATACTTTTGTAGAGAAAGATGCAGATTTGAAAATGGCTGAGGAGATTTGCTTTAACGCTAAAGTGCAGCGACCAGGAGTGTGTAACGCTATGGAAACTCTTTTAGTAGATAAAAAAATAGCTAAACAGTTTTTGCCCAAAATGGTTGAGAGATTTAAGCAGGCAGGAGTAGAAATTAGAGGAGATGAGCTTGCCCAAAGTATGGTAGGTGGAATTAAAAAAGCAACTGAACAGGATTGGTTCCGTGAATATCTTGATTTAATTCTTTCAGTAAAAATAGTTGATGGAATAGAAGAGGCTATTTATCATATTAATCATTACGGCTCCGGGCATTCTGATGCCATAGTTACCCAAAATTATGATAAGGCAAGAAAATTTCTCCAGGAGGTTGACTCAGCAGCAGTTTACGTAAATGCTTCTACGAGGTTTACCGATGGAGGTGAGTTTGGACTGGGAGCAGAAATAGGTATAAGCACCCAGAAGCTTCATGCTCGAGGACCTATGGGAGCAGCAGAGCTAACCAGTTACAAGTTTATTATCCTCGGCGAGGGACAAATTAGGACCTAAATATATAATGTATTCAGCCACCAAGAGGCAAAGACACCAAGATACTAAGATAAATGCGTGATTAGTAATATGTAATGAATAAATGAGTTAGACCTCGCACACATAGACTCAATGACCCAATAGACGAAATTATATCACTTCTTTGTGTCCTGGTGACTTAGTGGCTGAACTGTTACAAAAGAAGTTTAAATTGATGATAATTAAAGTTGATCCTGTTCAAGTGGGAGAAAAGATAGATCAAGCCTTAAAGATACTTAAAAAGGGAGGAATTGCAGCTTTTCCTACAGATACGGTATACGGTCTGGGGATAAATGCGGAGGATCAAAGGGCTGTATCCAAACTATACAAAATTAAAAAAAGGCCTAAGGAAAAACCTCTTATCCTCTTTTTATCAAAAAAAGAGCAGATTTTCCCCTTTGTAAAGATCTTTCCCATTCAGGCTCAAAGATTAATTAATCGCTACTGGCCAGGACCTTTAACCTTGCTGTTTAAAGCAAATATTCCTTCCTCCTCACCTCTGGTAAGTAAGGAAGGAAAAATTGGCATAAGGATTCCTTCCCACCCTATACCAAGGGAAATAGTGCAAAGAAGTGATTTCTCTCTGGGAACCACCAGTGCTAATATCTCTGGGAAACCAGAAATTATCAATCCTAAAAGATTATCACCAGAGCTAATCCGAGGAGTAAATGTTCTTTTAGATGGAGGCGATGCCTTACTCGGAAAGGTATCCACAGTGGTAGATGTTACCTCTTTTCCTCCTCAAACAATAAGAGAGGGATGGATATCTCGGGAAGAGATAATGAAAGTAGAAAGAGGAGAGGGAAAAATCCTTTTTGTCTGCACTGGAAATACCTGTCGCAGTCCTATGGCAGAGGCTTTTTTTAAAAAGAGCTGGCCCCAAAAGCCCAAAGAGAAAATAAAGGTTAAATCAGCAGGGACAAATGCTATAGCCAACTCAAAACCATCAGAATTTGCTACCAAGGTTATGAGAGAAAAAGGAATTGATATATCCTCCCATAGAGCTACTCCTCTTACTCCTGAAATAGTGAAAGAGTATGACCTTATTTTAACAATGGAGGAAAGACACCGCCAGAGAGTAATTAATTTATTTCCCTTTATTAGGGAAAAAGTGTGGTTATTAAGCGAGTTTATCTCAGGGAAAAAGGAAGATATCCTTGATCCTGCAGGAAGCTACCTAAGCACTTATCGAGAGTTAGCTCTTCGGATTGAGAAAGAGATAAACAAACTAATGGAAAGACTTGGGGGAGAAAGTGAGTAAAAAAGGGCCTTCCAAAAGGCCTTCTCAGAGGCCTTCCTGGGATGAATACTTTATGCAAATTGCTCTGATGGTTGCTACTCGGAGCACCTGTCTTAGAAGACAGGTAGGAGCTGTAATAGTAAAAGAAAAAAGAATTTTAACTACAGGTTACAACGGTGCTCCCAGCGGTTTGCCCCACTGTGAGGAGGTGGGATGCTTAAGAGAGAAAATGGGCATTCCCTCGGGTCAGCGCCAGGAGATATGTCGAGGTTTGCATGCTGAACAAAACGCTATCATTCAAGCTGCTCTTTATGGAATAAAAATCAAAGATTCTGTTATGTACTGCACCCATCAACCCTGTCTTACCTGCAGTAAGATGATTATTAATGCTGGAATAAAAAAGATATTTTTTAAAGAAGATTACCCTGATCCTTTAGCCTCAGAAATGTTAGTCGAAGCAAAAGTTGATTTAATTAAACTTGGAGGAAAAAATGCCTGAAGATGCATTAAAAAAAATAGAAGAAATGGAAGAAAAAGCTCAGAAAAGGTTAGAAGAGGCAAAGATAAAAAAAAACAGAACAATCCAGGAGGCCTATAGGCAAATAGATAAAATTATAGCTGAAGCAGAAAAGGAGGCAAAGAAGGAAGGAGAAAAGTTAAGAGAGGAACAAATAAGGTTTGCAGAAAAGGAAAGTGAGAAAATCAAAGAAGAGTTTAAAAAAGAGCAAAATAAAATAGAGGAAATAGTTAAACGGGAAGGAATGGACTTAGCGGTAAAGTTTATCTTAGAAAAAGCAAAAAAGGCATGGAGGGAATAAAATGGCTATTGCTGAAATGCAAAAAGTCTTTATTGTGGGAGAGATAAATTCAAGGGAAAAGGTGATAGGGCAATTGGAAAAATTAGCCCTCTTTCAACCAGAGCCTATGGATAAAGATTTAACTCCATCCATATTTAAAGAAGACAAGATAAAAACTCAGCAAATTGAGGAAAATTTATCAAAAATTAGCTCTGTTATTGATTTTCTTAATCAGTTTGAAGAAAAAAAGTTTGATTTAGGCTTATTCCCCAATAAAATACTGGTGAAAAAGGATGAGTATCTTAAGTGGATAAAAGAATTTAAATGGGAAGAAGTTTACAGAAAGTGTGCTGATATAGAAGATAAAATGGAAAAACTTAAAGGGGAAAAACAGGCTCTTCAGGAAAAGTCCCATCTTCTCCTGCCCTGGAAAAATCTGTCTATTTCCTTAAAAAAACTAAGGAGGAGAAAATGGATAGATTACCAGTTAACAGTACTTCCCTCCTCAATGATATCAGATCTTCAAAAAAGGGTTCAAAAGGAGGAAATGTATTTAGAGTTGGTATCCCAATCTAATAAGAATTCCTATCTTATTATTTTATTTTTGAAGGAAAATAAAGCTAAAATGGAGGATATACTCCAACAGTTAAAGGGAGAAAAGATTCAGCTTAAGGAAGTGGATATCCCCTCTGAAGAGTTAAGTAAAATAAAGGAAAGAACCCTTGAGATAAATGAGGAGCTAAAGAAAAACTTAAAGGAGGCAAGAAAGATAAATCGGGAAAAGATTAAACTAATGGCTATTTACGATTACTTTTTAAATCTGTTAGAGAAGAAAAAGGCCTCTTCTCAATCACGCTTGAGTAATTACACCTTTGCCTTAAAGGGATGGATTAAAAAGGATAACCTACCCATACTCCAAAAAGGATTAAAAGGCATCTCTCCCTTAGAGATCATAGTTCAACCACCTAAAAAAGGAGAAAAAAAAATTCCTGTTACTCTTTCTAACAAACCGCTATTTAAACCATTTGAACTTGTCACCGAGCTTTACGGGTTGCCTCATTACCTTGAAATAGATCCTACGCCTTTTTTAGCTCCATTTTTTGCCCTTTTTTTAGGTTTATGTTTAACTGATGGTGGATACGGAATTCTTTTAGCTTTGATAGCCTACATTGTCCCTAAGAAAATTCAAGTAGGAGAGGGAGGAAAAAAGTTATTTTCTATTCTTTTTTTTAGCGGACTGGTCACTATTGGAGTGGGGATAATTACTGGGGGAATCTTTGGCTTCGAACTTTCTCAGCTTCCCTCTTTCCTGGCCCCAGTAAAAAAATTAGTTTTATTTAGTCCTATGAAAAATCCTATGACTTTTCTCATAATAGCCCTGGGGATAGGGATAGTTCATCTTCTTTTAGGGATATTTCTTGAATTTTGGGATGATTTAAGGAGAGGTGATATACAATCAGCTATCTTAGATCATCTTAGCTGGATAATTTTAATCCTCGGGATAATTATTTTTGGCATAGTCTGGGTAAAACACTTAGGAGGAGCATTTAAATATATAAGTTTAGGAATGATTTTGTTTGGGGTTGGTACTCTTTTTCTATTTTCAGGAAGAAAAAGCAAGAATCTTTTTATTCGATTTGCTAAAGGAGGTTATGAGTTATATGGGCTTTTATCACTTTTTGGAGATGTTCTTTCTTATTCTCGTCTTTTAGCTTTAGGACTAGCTACAAGTGTTATTGCCACTGTGGTAAATACAATTGCTAAAATGGCTTGGGGAATTCCTCTCATAGGCCCGGTAGCTATGGTTCTTATCTTAATCTTAGGTCACTTTGGTAACTTAGCAATAAACTGTCTTTCAGGATTTATTCATACCGCTCGCTTGCAATTTGTAGAGTTCTTTGGTAAGTTCTACGAGGGAGGAGGAAAAGAGTTTAAACCTCTCAAGGAAGAAGGAAAGTATCTTGTAATTAAGTAAGAATTATGAAACCAGAGAGTTTGCAGAGGGGAAAAATTAATTCTCTGTGTTCTCTAAAAGAATTTCCGT
>JAGHCO010000006.1 GCA_021160405.1 Candidatus Aerophobota bacterium | reverse complement strand
TTATATCCTATGCTATCCCCTCAATATGTAAAAAAAATAATTGTGGAAGACTTAGAGAGGAAAATTGTGGTTATATAAGACCCATTTCAGAGCGTACAACAGAAGCTATATCTGCATTAGCTCCGGCTTTAAGAGTAATCGCTGATTCCAAAAATGGGAATAGAAAAGGAATAGTAACTTATAAAGAAATCATAGAGGCTTTTAAATTAGCTGCTCCCTATGCAGGAATACTGGATTTGAGTTGGATAAGGAATTCCTATTATAGCAACCCAAATTTAGCTTTGGATAATCTTGCAAAGCAAATTGAACAAAAGTTTTTACAGAAAAAAGAGGAAGCTAAGGTGGGATTAAAAGTTTCTTTTAGAGGCAAGCTTAGTGATGAGATAAGAAGTAGATTTACAGGGGAGTGGGAATTTTTTTCCCAGATTCTGGAAGAGATAAATTCCTTGGGGGAAAAATACGGTAATCTTCTTCCCCGACTTAAAGATAAAAATTTATTAAACCAGCATCCATTTTTAAGAGCTTTAAAATGAGAAGATGGAAAAGGTTTTTTGGTATTCCCCTAAACAAATTATGGGGGAAACTTCCTCGAAGAGAAAAAAGGGAAGAAAAAAAGCTTGGGCAAGAATTTAATAAAATACCTCAAGTTTTTCTTTCCTCCGGGTATGAGTTAGATCAAAGAGCAATACTGGAGATTTTAAAAATAATTAAAGGCTATCAGGATTTTGAAAAAATGAGGGGTTTAAATGTAATTGTTCTTGGCCGCCAAGGAATGAGAGGGACATATTTTAGGCCCTACAATAGATCTTATGAAGAGCTTGATTCCATCTATCAGGATTTAGCTCCTCAAATTTCTATAAGAACACGGGTAAAAAGAAAAAGTTTGAGTTTACCTGTAGTGGAGTATGGATATGAAAATTTTAATATTTCCTTAGATAATCCCCAAGAGATAAATTTTAACCATATGGTGGCTGATATAAAAAGTCCTTTTAAGGAGAAATTAGGAAGAGGCATAAACTTTCAGGTAGCAAAGCATCATTATTTTATAGATGTTTGTAGCGGAATGGGAAAGAGAGGTTTTCCTGATGTTTGTTTGTTATTAGACACTTCAGGTTCAATGAGAGATAGAGGTTATCACAGCAGTATACCTTGGGGGGAGCAAAGTAGTTACCATTATGCTCTTTTGGGGTGGTATGGCATTATGAAATACTTAGAGCTGGAAGGTATTGCCTCATCTATTTATTGGAATATAATAAATTTTTCTGATTATACCAGAGCCAGTGGATGGAGAAAATATCAGGAAATTGGGGAATTAAAAAAGCACGCTTTAACTCCACAATTTGGAGGAACAGAAATCGATATAGAGGTATTAAGAGAACAGTTAAATAGAAGATCTTGTCTTTTGATTATGCTCTCTGATGGAAAGATCTATAACTGGGAGAGCATTAAAGTTGATTTTGAGGAAATCTTAGACCCTCACTTATGTCTCTTTATTCAAATTGGAAAAGAAACTGAGATAGGTAAAGATATGCAAGATTTTGGAGCGGTTGTTTTAACGGTAAAAGATAAGGAGGATTTAGCAGAGCTAATGGTTGATTTAACCCGCAAGGTAAGGGGATATTTTAGATAAAAATGGGGAATCCGTATGTCTAAGCCAAAAATTGGTATTACTATGGGAGATGCAGCAGGAATAGGGCCTGAAATTATCGTTAAGACATTAAATGAGAAAAAAGTTTATAAATGGTGCTCTCCCATAGTTCTTGGAGATGTTAAGGTAATACAGATAGCCTTAATGAGCACTGGTCTAAATTTAAAAATTCATCCAGTTAAGGAAATTTCTAAGGCTCAGTTTGAGTATGGAACTATTGATGTGTTTGATTTTAACAACATTGATATTCATAGACTAAAAATGGGTAGAATAAGTGAGATGTGCGGGAAGGCAGCCGTTGTTTATACTGAAAGGGCAGTGAAGATGGCTATGAACAAACAGATTCATGCTATGGTTTCTGCTCCCTTAAATAAGGAATCTATGAGAAAAGCAGGTTATCACTATTCCTCTCAAACCAATATAATTGGTGAGTTAACCTCATCCAAAAATTACTCTCTTATGTCAATTTTTAACCATCTTCGAGTATTGACGGTAACCAGCCATATACCCCTTAGAAAAGCTTGTGAGCTAATAACAAAAAAAAAGGTGCTTGATACCATCATTTTAGCTAATAGTTCAATGGAAACTCTCTTTGGAGTAACCAAACCTAAAATAGGCATCTCAGCACTTAATCCTCATGCAGGTGAAGGAGGTATTTTTGGAAAAGAGGAAATGGAGGAAATCACCCCAGCTATTAAGAAAGCCAATAGTTTAGGAATAAAAGCCATAGGACCTATTCCAGCAGATACAGTTTTTGTCAAGGCAAAGAGAGAAGAATTTGACATTGTAGTTGCCCTTTACCATGATCAGGCATTTATACCAGTAAAAGTTTTGGGATTTGGCAAGATTGTAACTGTAGTAGCTGGAGTTCCTGTTATTAGAACCTCAGTTGCTCATGGGACAGCCTTTGATATTGCTGGAAAAAACTTAGCTGACCACCGTAATTTCCTCCAGGCAGTGAAATTAGCTGCGGACTTAGGAGAAAAATTTATAAAGAAAGATAATAGAAGGAGAACCTGATGGGATGGCCGAGCAGAGAAGAAGCTATTGCTTTATTAAAAGAGTATACGAAAAATGAAAACCTTGTGAAACATGCCTTAGCTGTTGAGGCAGCTATGAGAGATTACGCAGAAAGATTTGGAGAAGATCCTGAAAAATGGGGAGTAACGGGTCTGCTTCATGATTTTGATTATGAGAGGTATCCCTCCTTAGAAGATCATCCTTTCAAGGGGGTAAAAATACTTAAAGAAAAAGGATATCCTGAGGCTATGACCAGAGCAATTTTAGCTCATGGTGATCATACTGGAGTTTCACGGCAAACTCTCTTGGAAAAGACTCTCTATGCTGTGGATGAGCTTACAGGATTAATAGTGGCAGTAGCTCTTGTTCGTCCTTCTAAACGTATTGCTGATGTAAAGGTGACCTCGGTTATAAAAAAATGGAAGGATAAATCCTTTGCTCGGGGTGTAAATCGACAGGACATTGAGATAGGTGCAAAGCAGTTGGGAATTGATTTAAGAGAGCATATTAAAAATGTCCTTGAATCTATGAAAAAGATTTCCTCTGAGCTGGGGTTGTAAAGGTAATGTCAAAACTTTTATGAAAGATTCTACTTAAAAGGTGGACAGGGTAAGCAATTTCCTCCCCCTTGAGGAGAGAGGCATCTATCATTTTCCTTTTCTCCCCTCCCTTGAGGGAGGGGATTAAGGGGAGGGTGAAGGTGTTTGAGGTGGGGGTGAAAAAAAGATAAAGAAAACTTTTAACTCCTCACTCTGACCCTCTCCCGCAGGGGAAGAGGGAGAAGGAATTTGACAATACCAAAGGTTAAGAAGGAAGAAAAAAATGAAAAGAGAGGCAAAAGTAGAAAGGAAAACTAAGGAAACTAAGGTAGAGGTCTCTATTAATCTGGATGGCAGAGGTTATTTTAAGATAGATACAAGTTACCCTTTTTTAAACCATATGCTGGAGCTTTTTTCCTGGCATGGATTCTTTGACTTAGAAATTTTAGCTCGAGGGGATACTCAAATTGACTATCATCATCTGGTAGAGGATGTAGGAATATCTCTGGGAAAAGCTTTTGGGAAAGCTTTAAAAGAAAAACAAGGGATAAAAAGATACGGCAATAGTTTCGTTCCCATGGATGATGTTCTGGCTCAGTGTGTGGTAGATATCAGTGGACGTCCTTTCTTTATTTTACATAGCTCTAAAGAATTAAAGGGAGAGATTTTCGAGATTTTTAATGGTTTTTTCAGGGGTTTTTCTTATCATTCCGGGATTACTATTCACATTAACCTATGCTGGGGACAAGGTTATCATCACATCTTAGAGGCAATTTTTAAAGCCTTTGCCTTAAGCTTAGACGAAGCTTGCATGACGGAGGACAGAAGAAAAACTGTGCCTTCTATAAAGGGAAATATAGATGAGGTATAGTTATGCGAGCTGTGGTCCAAAGAGTCACTAAAGCTACCTGTTGGGTAGACGAGAAAGAAGTTGGATCTATAAATAGAGGGATAGTGGTCTTTTTAGGAGTGGGAAAAGATGACAAACTGGAAGACACTAAGTATATGGCCAATAAAATTCTTAATTTACGGATATTTGGAGATTCACAGGATAAACTAAATTTATCTTTATCTCAAGTGAGGGGAGAGGTTCTTATAATTCCTCAATTTACCATCTATGGAAATTGCAGGAAAGGATACCGACCTAATTTTATTAAAGCCGCTCCCTACCAAAAGGCTAAATTTCTCTATTCTAAAGTAGTGCAGACAATGAGAGAGAAAATTCCCAGAGTAGAGGAAGGCCTGTTTGGAGCTAAGATGAGAGTAAGGGTAGATAACGAGGGTCCGGTAACATTAATCCTTGATTCTAAGTAAAGATGACAACTCAGCCACTAAGACACCAAGGCACAAAGAAGTAATATAAATTTGTCTATCTCCTCGTTTGGTCATTGGGTCAGTTGATTTCGGTAACCTTTTTTACTCATTAACCCATTTACGCATTAATCTTGGTGTGTTCGTGCCTTGGTGGCTGGATAATTACAAAGGTAATAAATGCCCAAAACAACTGTAGGTTTAGAAGTAGGTAGCACAGGAGTAAAACTGGTAGAGTTGATCCATCGAGGAGAGGAATGCCAGTTGAAGAGTCTGGGTTTATCTCAATTTCCCTTGCATAGGGAAGGCACAGATTATATAAGAGAAGAGGCTTTGGTTGTTCACCTTATTAAAGGTTTAATACAAAAGTACAGAGTGAATAAAAAACGTGTAGTTACATCAGTAGGAGGTAAATCGGTAATTATTCGAAGAATAAGAGTCCCCCAAATGAAACCCCAAGAACTTGATCAGGCCCTTAAATGGGAAGCGGAAGAGTACATTCCCTATCCCATTAATGAGGTAACCTTTGGTTTCCATATTTTAGAAAAGAACTTATCGGAATCTGAGAATGGAGAGATATCTTTAATCCTGGTAGGGGCAAGAAATGAAATTATTCAGAGTCATCTTAAAGTTATAAGACAAGCGGGTATTTCTCCAGCGATAATAGATGTAAATCCTTTTGCTCTTTTCAATGTTTTTGACCACATCGGTTCAAAAGATAAGGAAGGAACAGCTCTTCTTGAAATTGGACACCAAAATACAGACTTAGTTATATCAGAAAAAGATTCTCCTTTCTTAGTGAGAAATATAGAGTTCGGGGGATATCAAATTACCCAAGGTATTCGTGATGAATTTAATAACTCCTATATTGAAGCTGAAAAGTTAAAAAAAAGCTATGGTCTTGTAAAGGGAGAAGATGAAGTTCCCAGAGAATCTGAGGAAAGCGCTAAGGTAGATAGAATTATCAGAAAATCTCTCGATAACTTAGTTAATGAAATTGCTCGTTCTTTTGAGTATTACACTTCTAATAGAGAAGGAGCTTTAGTTAAAAAAATTATTCTTTCAGGGGGAGGCTCACTTCTTAAAAATATAGATAAATTTTTAGCTGAGCAGTTAGGAATACCTGTGGAGATAATAAATCCCTTTAAAAATATTATCTACGATTCTCGTAATTTTCCTTCTGAGCTTTTACTTTCATTAGCTCCTCTGTTCAGTATCTCTGTAGGATTAGCTCTTAGAGAGGTATCTTAATATGCTTCAGATAAATCTTTTACCTCGTGAGATATTAAAAAAGAGAGAAAAAAGAGATTTTATAATCTTTGTTGGTATTTGTGGGATAGTTTCTGTTTTAATTTGTTCCCTTTATTTTCTTTCTCTTATTCCAGAAGTTACCAGGGTGAAGAGAAAACTGAAATTGGTTCAGTCTCAGATTAAGGAGTATCAGCCCGTTTTAGAACAAATAAAGAAGATAAATCAAAAGAATGATCAACTCCAGCTCTGTTTAAATTCATTGAGAACTGTGGCAATTAAACAATTTTCTTGGCCTCGAATTTTATATGAAATAAGCAAGGCTTTGCCAGAAAATGTATGGCTAAGAGAAATAAAGAAAGACAGGAATACTCCTTTTATTGAAGTTAAGGGAAGCAGTCTTACTCAAACCTTAGGTGTAGCTAAATTTATAGGAAATTTGAATCACTCTTCTTTATTTGAGGAAGTAAATTTCACCAATTCTTCCAAGCGAGAGATAATGGGAAAAATAATAATGGATTTTGATTTAAAATGTAAGTTAAGCGAGCCTGTTCATTAAGGAGGTAGTATTTTGGTTTTTGTTTTTACCACAAAAGGAAGAATACTCACGGGAATATGCGTATTTGGAGGAATAATTTTTCTCTTTTACTTATTGCTTTACCTTCCTCATATGAAATATATAGAGTCGTTAAAAAGACAGATTAAATATGAAAATATTAAAGTTATCCAATTAAAGAAAAAAACTGAGCAGTTAAGCGAGTTGCAGACAAAATATAAAAAAAATCAAGCTAAGCTCTCTTTTTTAATGAACAATCTTCAAAAAGACCATAATAATTTTCTTTATCAACTGGGGCTGAGGGGGAGTATTTACAGGATCAATTACTTAGAAATTACGCCCCAATCTACACTGGAGGAGAAATACTACTACCGTATCCCGATAAAAATTCATCTTTACGGCACCTACCACAGTTTGGGAATGCTTCTTTCCGATATGGCTAAAGAGCAAGGTCCGGGGTCTTTTACTGTAGATACTGTATTGATAAAGACAGCGGGAAATAAAAAGTATACTATAGAAGCTTATCTCATCGTTTCTCTATATAAGTATAAAACCTTTAACTTTGCTGAAAATAGCGCCGGGGTTACTAAAACTATTAAAACTCCCCAGACTATCTTAAGGAGAAAAAGATGAGTCTAAAGATTAAAATAACTTTAATGGGAAGCATAATGTTTTTGTTTTTTTCTCCCTTTAGTTGGTCATTGGAAAAGTTAAGTGAGGAGGATCTTCTTCCTCCAGTATTTGAGTACAAAGTGGAAAATCGTAGGGACCCTTTTTCCTCATTAATTGTGGAAGAGAAAAAAGTTAAACCTAAGAAAACCTTGCCTGAAGTTGTAAAAAAGGCGGAACCAAGAATAGTTACTCAGTCAGATTATAAATTGGTAGGTATAGTATGGGATAAGAAGGAAAGTTTAGCTATTATTGAGAAAGGAGAAAAAACTTGGTTAGTTAAAGAGGGAAGTTTAGTAAATAGCTTTCGGGTAGCTCGTATTGAAGGAAAGAAAGGAGAGGTTATTCTTTGGGGGACAAACGAAATAATTCAGTTAAAGTTTGCAGGGAGGGAAAAATGAAGTGGTTGAAATTTTTGTTAGTAGTAAGTATAGGGGTGGTATTAATTACAGGAGCCTCTTCTTTAAATTGGGCCGCTCAAACTACCCCTATTAAAGGAAAGGTTATTTCTCTGGATTTTAAGGATGCTCCTCTCTCTGACGTCCTCAGAATAATATCTGTTAAAACAGGAATTAATATAATTATTGGGCCAAGAGTTAAAGGAATAGTGAATGCCAGGTTTGAAAATATCCCTGTTCTTAGAGCTCTTGATATTATTTTAGAGACAAACAACTGCAAATATGAGATAAAGGATAATATTATTAAGGTAAAAGCTATTGTTTCCCTGTTAAAAGAGAAAACTTTTTCTCTTCGCTATGCCTTAGCCGCATCCCTTAAAGATTCAGTTTCCTCCCTTTTATCCCCTCAGGGAAGCCTGGTAACAAGCCCTGAGAACAATCT
>JAGHCO010000090.1 GCA_021160405.1 Candidatus Aerophobota bacterium | reverse complement strand
TAACAAGATGGGAGTAAATAAAGACATTGAAAATACTTTGTTAAGGATGCAAGAGGTAGAAGATGGGTATTAGAAAAACTAAAATAGCTGGGACAGGTTCTTATGTCCCGGAGAAAATTTTAACCAATGCAGACTTAGAAAAAATGGTGGAAACCTCGGATGAGTGGATATCAACAAGAACTGGAATTAAAGAGAGGAGAATTGCTGCTAAGGAAGAAGCAGCATCAGATTTGGCTTACTATGCCTCAAAAGAGGCCCTTCAAACTGTTGGGATTAAACCCGAAGATTTAGATATGATTATAGTAGCTACTATTACTCCAGATATGGTGTTTCCAGCTACAGCTTGCATCTTGCAGCAAAGATTGGGAGCAAGAGAGGTCCCCGCTTTTGATCTGGAGGCGGCTTGCTCTGGTTTTCTCTATGGGATTAGTATAGCAAGCCAATTTATTGGTACTGGATTATACAATAATATTTTAGTGGTAGCTGCAGAAACTCTCTCCAAAATTATTGACTGGGAGGATAGGAATACCTGCGTTATATTTGCCGATGGAGCAGGAGCGGCTGTCCTGCAACCCTCTAATGATAATAGCAGAATAATTTCCATTTATCTGGGAGCAGATGGAGGAGGAGCGGACTTAGTTGGAGTTCCAGCAGGGGGTTCAAGAATGCCAGCCAGCTTTGAGACCGTTAGGAATAAACAGCACTATATGAAGATGAAGGGAAATGAGCTGTTTAAAAGAGCGGTAAGAATAATGGTTGAGGCAGTAAATATATCTTTAGAAAAGGGGGACCTTGACTATGAGGACGTGGACTTTTTTATTCCTCACCAGGCTAATATTAGGATTATTCAAGCAGTGACAAAGAGAATAAATTTAAATATGGATAAGGTGTATGTAAATCTTAACAAGTGTGGCAATATGTCAGCAGCTTCAATTGCTGTAGCTCTGGATCAAGCAGTAAAGGAAGGTAAAGTTAAAAGGGGGGATAAAGTTGTTCTTACCTCATTTGGAGGTGGTCTTACCTGGGGTTCTATAGTCCTTGAATGGTAAAAATCTTATGAATACTAAACTAAAAATTATCATATTTAGCTGTTTAATCATCATAAATTTATCTTTAAGTATATCTGCTCTCTCAAAGGTAACCAGGCTTACCATTTTTTCTCAAAATTTGGCTTTAGTGGAACAGGTAAAAACTGTAAGTTTAGAAAAAGGAATAAATCAGATAATTTTTAACCCTGTAAGCAAACAGATAATTTTAGATTCGGTTTATCCTTATGCTCAAGGATGTCAGTTTTTGGAGGAAAGATTTATCCCCCCATCCACACTTAGCTGGAAGGTAGAATCAGAAAAAAATATTCAAGTTCCCTTTAGAATTCTTTACCTTACCCGCGGAATAAAATGGGAGATAAATTACCAAGCTGAGTTAGGGAGAGAAGCTAAATTTATGAATTTAATTGGGTGGGCTAAGGTGGAAAATGAAAGCGGAGTGAACTGGGGACCAATTCAAATCGCCTTTTCTACTTGGAGTCCTTCTCCAGAAGAGCAAGGAAAACAAGAGAAGATACCTTTAAAAAAAGAGAACACTCCTCCTCAGGTGATTTCTTCTTCCACAGTAAAAATTTCCTCTGATATAGCAACAGTTTCTTCGGAAAGTAAGAAGACTGTCTCAATTACTTCAAATGCAACTACCTATTGGCGGGAGGGAGAGATATTTTACTCCCTGCACTCGCCCATTAACTTGGATAATAATCAAGAAAAGAGAATTTGGCTATTTTCCCTGCAAGATATCCCGGTAGAAAAAGTTTATAGTTTTGATGCAGAAAAATACGGAGATGAGGTAAGAGAAGGAGTTACATTTAAAATAGAGGATGGATTGAACTTTATCCTTTCTTCTGGATGGATATACCTGTATGGGATAGATCTTAATGGTAGGAGAGTTTATTTTGGGAAAAAGAAACTCCCTCAAACCTTACCTGGGCAGATATGCAATATTTATTTAGGGCCAGCTAAGGGAATACTGGGAGAAAGAGTGCAAACTTCCTTTCGGGAGATAGAGCTTCAGCCTGCAGAGAAAAAATTTTATAACAAAAGTATAGCCAGGGAATATAGCTATCGATTAATTTTTTACAATTACCGTTTATCTCCGGTAAAGATAAAGGTGATCGAACATTTTTACGGTCAATGGGAAATCCTGGAAAGTAATCCTCAAAATTACATTAAGGAAGGGGATACTGTAACTTATCAAATAGAGGTTGCTTCCCAAGGGAAAAAAGAGATTTATTATAAAGCAAGAACAATGTAGGAGGTGAGATATGCCCATTTTTACTCAGGATTTGCGTAATATTGCTCTTGTTGGACAACAGGGAGTTGGAAAAACTACTTTGGCTGAGGCTATGCTGTATCAAATTGGAATTATAGGTAAGATGGGGAGTATAAAAGAAGGCTCCACTGTTTGTGATTACGATAAATTGGAGCAAGAGCGCAGATTTTCTATAAATCCTGCTCTACTTCACTTATCCTGGAAGAAAAAGAAGATTAATGTTTTAGATACCCCAGGTTTTGCCGATTTTATAGAGAAAACTCGACCCATTTTTAAAGCAGTGGAAACGGCTCTGGTAGTAATTTCTCCCTCTGGTTTTTCTGGTAGTGAACTAACAAGAATTTTGGGATATATAGAAGAGGAAAAATTACCCAAAATGTTATTTATCAACAAAATGGAGGAAGGAGAGCTAAACTTTTCCTCTTTGCTTGAAGAGATAAAAAAAGAGCTAAATATCACTCCTCTCCCCTTACAATATCCCTTAATTCAACAAGGAAAAATCATAGGAATAATTGACTTGATAGAGTTAAAAGCAAAGAGCTACTTTCAAGGTAAAGCTAAGGAGGAGAAAATTCCTTCAGAGGAAGAGGCTAAGGTAAAGGAAATAAGAGAAAAAATAGTGGAAGCTGCTGCTGAAACCAGCGATGAGTTAGTAGAGAAATATTTAGAAGGGGAACAGTTAAGTTTGGATGAAATAAGGAAAGGTATACGAGAAGGGATCCAGCAGCGTAGTATTGTTCCTTTAATTTTTGGCTCAGCCTTAAATAGTGTAGGAATAGATTTGCTCTTAGATGCAGTAGTAAATTATCTACCTTCCCCTGAATGGAGAAAATCAGTAAAGGGAAAAACTCCTAAAGAAACTTCTCAGGAGATAGAAAGAAAAATAAGCGTTGATGATCCCTTCTCTGCTCTTGTTTTTTTAAATTTATCTGAAATGCATTTGGGGGAGATGAGTTTCTTAAAAGTTTATTCGGGAACTTTATCTTCGGGAAGCGCCGTTTACAACTCAACAAAGGATGAGGAAGAGAAAATTGGTCAGATTTATTTAGTCCAGGGAAACAAAAGGGAAGAAATTCCTGAAGTTTTAGCTGGGGATATAGCTGTCTTAGCTAAACTTAAAAATACTGGTATAGGTGATACTCTCTGTGCCAAGGATAGTCCTATTATTTTTTCTCCTTTAGATTTTTCAGAGCCTAACACCTCTGTTGCTCTTAAATCAAAAGAGGAAAAGGATGAACAAAGAATGAGTGTAGCCCTTTCTCGGATGATTAAAGTGGATCCTCTTTTAAAAGCAGAGGTGGATAGAGAATCGGGGCAAACAATTCTTTCTGGAATGGGAAAGGTTCATTTAGACTTAACTATAGAACGTATAAAGAGGGAATTTAATATAGATGTAATTACAGAGGATCCCAAAGTGCCTTACCGAGAGACAATTACAACTGTTAGTGAAGCCCAGGGAAAATATAAAAGACAATCTGGTGGGAGAGGACAGTACGGGGATGTCTGGCTTAGAGTAAAACCTTTGTCTCGAGGAGAAGGATTTAATTTTGTAGATGCAATTAAAGGAGGAGCAGTTCCCTCTCGGTTTATTCCCTCAGTGGAAAAGGGAGTTAAGGAAGCTATGAAAAAAGGCATTTTGGCTTCTTATCCTATGGTAGATATGGAGATCACCCTCTTTGATGGATCCTATCACCCTGTTGACTCATCTGATATAGCTTTTCAAATAGCTGCCTCTATGGGGCTAAAAAAGGCTGTAGAGCAGGCTAAACCTATTCTTCTGGAACCCATTATGGAATTAGAAGTAGAGGTTCCCAGTGAATTTTTGGGAGATATTAATGCGGATTTGAACAGTAGAAGAGGAAAAATATTGGAAGTTCAACCCTTGGGAGGTAAAGAGAGAATAAAGGTACGTGTTCCCTTAGCTGAGCTAAAGAATTACTCTACCACTCTAAGGTCTTTAACTCAGGGGCGAGGAATCTTTAGTAGAAAATTCTCTCACTACGAAAGAGTTCCTGATGAGATAGCCCAAAAGATAATCAACCAAGCAACTAAATAAACGAAAAAAGGGGACAGGCTACTTTTTCTCAGAGAAAAAGTAGCCTGTCCCCTTTTTTCCTGAAAACAACGATATGATAGGAGTTGATAGTTACACTAAGGCTAAATACGAGGTTTTTAGGTGCCGATATCAGGCAAAAGTATGGCAGAAAATTCTTTTTGCTGTAAGTATGGCATCTATAACTGGAGCTATGGCTCAAGTAAGAGTTGTTCTTCCCTGGAGCCCCGTCCCCATAACTCTTCAAACTTTTGCCGTATTATTATCTGGAGTAGTTTTGGGCAAAAGGTGGGGAGCTATTAGCCAGGCCTTATATTTAGGAATTGGCGCTCTTGGGATGCCTTGGTTCACTGGATATAAATCTGGTCTACAGGCTTTAGCTGGACCAACTGGCGGATACCTAATTGGTTTTATTTTAGCAGCTTTGTTAATTGGTTATTTCACCGATACTTATATTAAATCTCGCAGTTTTTTCCCTATGTTAGGATTAATGATCTTTGCTAATTTCATCATTATTTATGGATTAGGCATAATACAACTGGGTCTTTATTTAAGCTGGGTTAAGGAGGTAAAAGTTAGTCTTTCCACTCTTTTGTGGATGGGTGCTATTCCATTTATACCCGGTGATCTAACCAAGGTTATCGCTGCTGCTATAATTTTTTTAAATAAACAAAAGCACTCTCATCGGTATCGTGATAATAATGAGGATGAATAGCTACTTTTTTAAATCCAAATTTTTCATAAAGCCTCTGAGCTTTCCTGTTAGACTCTCGCACTTCTAAGGTAACCATCTTCAAACCTTTATTTTGAGCATCATCGAGAATATATGCCAGAAACTTCTTTCCCAAACCCTTTCTGCGGTAATGAGGATGAATAGCTAAATTAACCAGGTGAGCTTCATTTTTTATTTTCCAATAGCCTGCATATCCAACCACAACCTCATTTAACTCTATAACCCAATAATAAGCAAATCCTTTCTTCTTTAACTCCGAGGAAAAAAAACTCACCGACCAGGGGAAGGAGAAAGATAGCCTTTCTATCTCTCCTACCCGCATCAAATCTCCTTCTTCCATAGGACGTATTTTTATACGGAGCTCCAATTTTAGCTCTTTCCTCTTCTAACCCTGGGAGGAGAAACATACAGAGGAGTTAATGTATCTATATTATCTATCTTTCCTTTTTTTATTTTTCTTAATCCTAACTCAAGAAGAGCTCTTTTTGGCTGAATTTCTCCCTGGAAAAAAGAAAAATTATTCCCATCCTCAAATTTTAAAAATATCCTGCTAACCTCTGGGGAAGAGAAAAAAGTAACCTTTTGAGGAGAAAAATTTTTTGAAATTTTTACAATCTCCTCTGGGGGGAGAAAAAGATAGTCACTTCTTTTTACCACTTCTTCTTTTTTCTTTTCAAAAAATCCTGCAAAGTAGCATCCCATAAGCCTGTCTAAGAGGACATACCATCCCTTGAAGAGGGACAGAGAAAGCTAAATGGTCTAAAGTAGGTATTCCTACCAGAGGAATTTTTAGAGAAAAGGATAAAGATTTAGCTAAACTTAAACCCACTCTTAAACCTGTGAAAGAACCGGGTCCTAAACTTACCACTATCCCCTGTAAATCGTTTAGCTTAATCTTCTTAGCTTTAAGTAAATTGTTTAGAGCAGGGAAAATTTCTCCAGAAGTGCTGCGATCAGAAAAATTTCTGTAGATTAAAATATCCTCTTTTTCTCCTATAAAAATAAAGCCTTTCCTTGATGAGGTATCTATTCCTAAAATTAACATTAAACATCCCTTTTTATTCTCTCAAGCAGTTTTTTATATGCACTACCATGAGCAATAAAAGCAATCTTTCTTCGGTAAAAATCATCTATCTTAATCCTTACCTCCAAATATTGAGGGGGAAGAAGATGAGGTATAACATTAGCCCATTCTATTACTACTACCCCTTTTGGGGTGTAAAAGTACTCCTCGTATCCTAAAACTTTAAGCTCCTCTTGGCTAATTCTGTAAAGATCAAAGTGATAAAGTGGAATATTTCCAGGATACTCATTAATAATAACAAAGGAAGGACTCCTTACCTTGCCTTTCACTCCCAAACCTTCTCCTATCCCCTGGGTAAAGACAGTTTTCCCACTTCCAAGCTCTCCCACCAGGGCTATTAGGGATGGAGAAAAAATTCTCTTGCCCAACTTTTCTCCTAACCTGTATGTTTCCTCAGCTTTTTTAGTTAAGAAGGATAACATCAAATTTTCATCTCATCTATAATCTGACGAAACTTTTTTGTAGCTAAACCAACATTTCTTTCCTTAAAAATAGCACTTACTAAAGCAACCCCATCAGCACCAGAGGCTAAGACTTCCCTTACATTTTCTTTATTTATTCCTCCTATAGCTATTACTGGGACCTTAACCTCTTTTTTTACTTGAGAGATTGCCTTAACTCCTAAGGGAAACCCAGCACCAGGTTTAGTGGAAGTAGGAAATATAGGACCTACAGCTATATAGTCAGCTCCATCTTTTTCTGCTCTTTTAGCCTCCTCTACCGAACGAGTAGAGATACCAATTATCCTATCATCCCCTAAAATCTCTCGAGCAAGGGAGATAGGCAAATCTTCCTGACCAAGATGAACCCCATCCGCCCTTGCTCCAAAGGCTATATCGGGCCTGTCATTTACAATAAATAGAACCTCGGAAGGTATTATTTCCTTGAGTGCAAGAGCCCTTTTTAAAAAAACTAAACTCGATGATTTTTTCTCTCTAAGCTGAATCACTGTAGCCCCAGCTTCAATAACTTCTTTTACCTTTTTTATCAGTTCCTCTTGTTTAATTAAAAAAGGGTCTGTAATTGCATAAAGACTAAAGTCCCACCTTTTTCTTAGCTTCATCTTCACTTTTTTTTCTAAGATATAGGTTTGAAATCGAATATTTTTAACCTCCTTAGCCCAAATTGGGGAAATTAGTTTTCCGTATTCTTCAAGGCTTCTTTCCGCCTCCTCTACCCTTCTAAAATTTGCCGTAATTAAATCCTCTAATTTTTCTCGAGGCCTCTCTTTTAACTTTAAACCTACATCTTTTTGTGAGTTTCGATAGGCAATTAATTTCTCTTTATCTGGAATCTGGTTTATTTTCTCCAGCAAAGAATGCCGTAATCCTCTTACCTGTTGAGTAAGAGAAGAATCATTTAACAAAAACCTTACCCCATCTTCTATCACCCTTAATCCTTCCCCGGCTCGATTAAAGTTAGCGTCAAGTATCCTATAAAATTTTTTCTTTGGAATCATTTTTATCCTACTTGTCATTGCGAGCCTGCCAAAGGCAGGTATAGTAATCTTTGAGATTACAGATCTTGCTCCTTACAATGAGAGGACGAATTTTGGAAACTATTATAAGCCTTTTTACACTTACATAACGTATACAAAATTTAAAAATCGTCAAATTTTTTTATTTTTTTGTTGATTTTGCTGTGATTGGTATATATTTAGTTGATAGTTTCCGTGTTAAAATTGACAGAAAGATAGCTTTAAAGTAAAATATCTTAAGATTGGAAGCATTCTTAAAATTAGAAAAAATGAAGCAAAATATAGAAAAAGAGATAACTGAAGTTGTAGCTGATCTGTGCATACAGAGTAATTATGGGGTGAGAGAAGATGTATTTGAAGCTTTGTTAAAAATCCAAAAAGAGGAAAAGGAAGAACTTGCCAGAAAAACCCTGAGCAGGATAATAGAAAACATAGAAATTGCTCAAAGAGAAAAGATTCCCGTTTGTCAGGATACAGGAATAACTGAGGTTTTTTTAGAGATAGGTAAGGGGGTAAAAATTGAAGGAAACATCTTAAGGGAGGCTGTAAATAAAGGAGTAATTGATGGTTATAGGGAAGGGTACTTAAGAAAATCTATTGTAGATGATCCTCTTTTCCTTAGAAAAAATACAGGGACCAATGCTCCTGCTTTAATTCATTTTCATTTTAGTAACTCACTTAAAGAAAAAATAAAGATAACTGTTTTCCCCAAAGGATTTGGTTCTGAGAATATGAGCAGGGCAGTTATGTTAAGTCCAGGAGAAGGTGAGGAAGGGGTAAGGAAATTTATTCTTAATGCAGTTAAAAAGGCAGGAGCAAATCCCTGCCCTCCCATTATAGTTGGGGTTGGGATTGGAGGAACAATGCAAACGTGCACAGAGTTAGCTAAAAAGGCGCTTCTTCGTTCAATAGGCTCAAGAAATGCTAATCCTCAATACGCTAAATTAGAGGAGAACCTGCTTAATGAGATTAACAAATTAGGAATAGGACCTCAGGGATTTGGAGGTAGCCATACCTGTTTAGGGGTAAATATAGAGTATTTTCCCACTCATATTGCTGGGCTGCCAGTGGGAGTAAATATTAGCTGCTATGCCCTAAGGCAAGCTTCAAAAATAATCCAAAATAATTCAGGTTAAAAATTATGAGAATCCTGGGAATTGATGAGGCTGGTAGAGGCCCAGTTATTGGACCTTTAGTTATCTGTGGGATTGTTGTAAGGGATGAGCTTCTCTTGGAGCTTAAAAGAAGAGGAGTAAAAGATTCAAAATTGCTTTCTCCTCAAAAACGTCAAAAATTAAAGGGAGTGATTGAATCCATATCTAAGGAATATCAGTTGATTTATCTTTCTCCTAAGATTATAGACCAATACATAATTAATTACCTGGAGCTAAAAGCTATAGTGAAGCTAATAGACAAATTTTCTCCCGATAAGGTGTTTATAGACGCTCCTACTCGCTGGTGCGCTAATTATAAGAGAAAAATTAAACATCTTCTTACTTTCAAAGATGTACAGTTGATAGTGGAAAACTTTGCCGATGTCAATTATTCAGTGGTATCTGCAGCTTCTATTTTAGCTAAGGTAGCTAGAGATGAAAAAATAAAAAAATTATCAAAAAAATACGGACCCTTAGGATCAGGCTACCCTTCCGATGAAAAAACAATTGCTTTTCTTAAGGAATGCATCAGGTTAAAAGGAGAGTTCCCTGAGATAGTGAGAAAGAAGTGGAAAACAGCCAAGAGAATATTGGAGAAAAATGGCTAAGAATAAGTTAATTATTTTAGTATTAGCTGTAGTTTTATCTTTTCTTTTAGCAGGTTGTGAAAGGAAGGAAATAGGAAATCCTTTCCAGAAACCTTCTCAACCCCGTCCCTTGATGGAGGCTCAAGGAGTAAACTTTGTAGAATGGGATAGTTCGGGAAGAAAAAGTTGGGAGCTTAAAGCTGATTCTGCAACCCAGTTTCCCCAAAAAACAATTTTAAAAAATGTAAAGGTAAAACTGTTTAAAAAAGGTAAACCAGTTTCTGAAGGCGAAGCTGACGAAGTAGTAATAAATAATTTAACCTCTGATTTAGATCTTAAAGGTAAGGTTAAAATTATCTCTTATCTTGATAAAGCCCAGCTTACCACTTCCGAGTTAAAATGGGTAGCTTCGGAGAAAAAACTTTTTACAGAAAAAAAAGTAACTATAAAAAAGGATAACTTGATAATCCAGGGGAAAGGATTAATTGGTAATTTAGATTTAACTTCAATAATCATTAAGGAACAGGCGACCACTTATCTTCAATCACCGTAGCCTTAATTATACTTCGCTTCTTTTGGCATAATTGCAAAGTGTAAATGGTAAATGTGTAAAAGCGTTGTTAACAAAATAAACGATACGAGGAGGATTATGATGAGAAAGATTTTCCTAACTTTAACTGTTTTTATCTTTGGAGTAATTCTTGGATTAAACGGGCTAAGCTTTGCTCAGGAAAAGTTAACAGTTACCTCTTCTGAACAGAGTATAAACTACAGCAAACGTTTGCTCATTTATAAGGGAAATGTAAAGGCTACATGGAAAGATCTTAAATTAGAAGCTGAGCAAATAGAGGTATATTTAACAAAAGAGAATACTTTAAACAAAATTGTGGCTAAAGGGAAAGTAAAGGTAAATAAAACTGCCAATAACATACAGGTAAGCTGCCAAATGGCTACCTATACCCATGATGATGGAATATTAACTTTACAAGGTGATGTTCAGTACACAGATGAGATGGGTAACAATCTTTTAGCTGAACAGATGGTAATCTGGACAAAAGAGGAGAAATTGGAGGCAAAGGGTAGCCCCGTACAAGCTACCTATATCCTAAGTAAAGGAGGGGCAGGTGTCCCTACAGGTGGAGAATCTAAGTAAAGTATATCGAAAAATCCCAGTGGTAAATGGAATTTCTATTAAAGTAGAAAAGGGACAGGTAGTTGGTTTGTTGGGACCAAATGGAGCAGGAAAAACTACTACTTTTCATATGATTGTGGGATTAATTCCTCCCAGTGGGGGTAGAATTTTTCTAAATGGCGAAGAGATTACCCATCTTCCTATTTACAAAAGAGCTAAAAGGGGAATTGCCTATCTTTCCCAAGAGCCCTCAGTTTTCCAAAAACTCAGTGTTAAGGATAATTTAATGGCAATTCTGGAAACTTTAAATCTATCTGTAGGAGAACAGGAAGAAAGAGCCAAAGAGCTTCTTATTGAACTGGGGATCTTTAATTTAAGAGGGAGAAAAGCCTATCTTCTCTCAGGTGGGGAACGCCGCAGAGTAGAAATAGCCAGAGCCTTAGTAACATCTCCTTCTTTCATTCTTTTAGATGAGCCCTTTGCTGGAATAGATCCTATAACTGTAGCCGATCTTCAGTCAATTATCTTTAATTTAAAAAACAAGGAGATTGGCATACTTATCACCGATCACAATGTAAGGGATACTCTTCAAATAACTGATTTTTCTTACATTATGTACCAGGGCAAAATCCTTATTGCTGGAAAGAGAGATGAGCTTATTCAAAGTAAGCAGACAAGAAAAATATTCTTGGGAGAGAAATTTCGTCTTTAAAAAATGAATCATCGACTTCTCATTTTTAAAGTAGCGATAATGGTTTATTATTTTTTTATAATGGTTCCAGCAATTGCCTCAAAAAACTATCCTCCCATAACCTTTAAAGCGAACTTCTTAAAATGGAATCCTCACTCTTCTTTCCTTTATGGTGAGGGGAAAGCTACTTTGACCTACCAGGATATGAAAGTAGTTGCCGATAAAATTGAGGCAAATTTAAACAGTCTTGAGTTTCGGGCTCAGGGAAATATTTTCCTTAAAGTAAAGGGGTATGAAGTAAGGGGGGAAAGCTTGTGGTTTAGTTTAAAAAAAGGGAAGGGAACTCTCACCCTGCCCTGGGGGGAAAATGGTCCCATCATCTTTAAAGCAAAGAAAGCTCAGTTTTCCTCTGCCACTATAACTCTTGAGGATGGGCAGTTTACAACCTGTGACCTTTCCCCTCCTCACTATAGGATAAAAGCTAAGCAGATACAGATAATCCCAAAAGAGAAGATAACTGCCAGAAATGCTACCCTTTATATAGGCTCCATCCCTGTTTTTTGGATACCTTTATTCATTAGATATTTATCCGAAGGCAAAGGTGGTGGACGTAATAGGATGATTTTTCCTCGTTTTGGTTACAATGATTTTACGGGATGGCATATTAAAACAGGTTATCAATTTTATATATCTCCTTTCTTAGGGGGGATATTCCACCTTGATTATTTAAGTAAATGTGGGTGGGCAGAGGGTATAGATCTTTTCCATCAATCAGGAAGAGCAAATGCGAGCCTGGAGAGCTATTATATTAAAGAAAGGAATTCCAAGATAGAAAGGGGGATGGGTAGATTGAGATATTGGCAAGCCCTCTCTAATTTTAGCTGTGTTAAACTTAAGTTAGATTACTTTACTGACAAGGAATTCCTTGAGGATTATTTTCCAAAAATTGCCCCTGAGAAAAAGCAAATTCTTCCTTCCTCTTTATCCTTTGATAGCTGGGGAGAAAATCGCAATTTCCGTTTTCTCTTGCAGTCTAAGATAAATCCTTTCCCTCAAGAATGGGAGGAGATGCTTCCTCAAATTAAATTTAATTTGCTTCCTCAAAAAATAGGAAGGAGTAACTTTTATGTTCAGGAGACAACGCAGATTACTAACTTTAAAGAGAAGGATAAAAATTTAATGAGAACCGAATCTTCTGTTGATATTTCTCATCCCTTTATCCTTTTTAACTACCTTCAGTTTAAACCAAGATTTGGATGGCACCTTTCCTACTCTCAAAAAGAAAAAGAGAAACCTAAATACTTTTCAGTAAATTACCAAAATTATGATTTTTTTCTAAAGTTAAAAGGGAAATTGGGAAAATTTAGCCATCAAATTTGCCCTCATCTTACCTACTATCACTCTAATAGATCAAATATGGATGAATATCCCAAGGATTTTTTGGAACTAAAACTAAACAATGATTTTTACTTTGAACAAAAAAAAATAATAAATGCTAAGCTCAAACTTGGATATGATTTAACTAAACGCAGAGAAAAATTTACTCCTATAGAAACTAACGTAAGCTTTAATAATTATCTAAATATGGATCTTGTTTACGAACCTTACCAAAAGATTTTCAAGCTGATCAGGACCAATTTAGATGTAAGGAGGAAAAACTGGCGCTTAAATCTTGGTTTTAGAAAATATGCTGATGATGTTAATGTAGCTCAACTGTTCAGTGAAGTAGGATTAAACTTGGGTAAGAAATGGAGAATCTCTGGTTATGCTACTTATGATATAAAAAAAAGAGAAGTTAAAGAAATTGGCTATTCTATTTGGAGAGACCTTCACTGCTGGGCTACTCAACTATCCATAAGGGAAAAACCAGAAAAGGATTACTCTATTATTTTTTATATAAAAGCTTTTCCTCAGTTTAAGGTTGGCTCATTTTAATAGTCAAGGAGGTAAAATTGAAAGTCTTGGTAATAGGAGGGGGAGGAAGGGAACATGCCCTTTGCTGGAAACTATCCCAGAGCAAAAAGGTAGAAAAGATATACTGTGTTCCGGGCAACGCCGGTATCGAAGAAATTGCTCAGTGTGAGGATATCCCGTATGAAGAAGATTTCTCTTCCCTAACTGAATTTGTAAGGAAGGAGAAAATAAATTTTACCATAGTAGGACCTGAGGTTCCACTGGTTAACGGTATAGTAGATTTTTTCCAAAAAAGGAAACTCAAGATATTTGGCCCTTCCAAAAAAGCATCTACTTTAGAGGGAAGCAAAGTTTTTGCCAAAAAATTTATGGAAGGATACTGCATTCCCACTGCTAAATTTGATGTTTTTTCTGATTTTGACAAGGCTGCCAGGTATATTCAAAGTCAAGAGTCTCCTCAGGTAATAAAGGTAGATGGTTTAGCTGCAGGGAAAGGTTCTTTGGTGACTAACACTAAAGAAGAAGCTATTGAAGCGGCGAGAAAAGTGTTGAAAGAAAAAATCTTTGGTAAGGCAGGGGAAAAAATAGTGATAGAGGAAAAATTAAAGGGGAAAGAGATCTCCTTTTTTGTCCTTACTGATGGGAAAACAGTTAAGCCTTTAGTATCCTCTCAGGATCACAAATCTATATATGAAGGAGATAAAGGTCCCAACACTGGAGGAATGGGAGCTTATTCTCCCGCCCCTCTTTCTCCTTTTCTGTATAAAAAGATAATGAATAAAATAATTTTACCTACTTTAAGGGGGATGAAGAGGGAGAAAAAACCTTACAAGGGAGTCCTTTATGTTGGTTTAATGATTAGAAATGGAGAACCTAAAGTTTTAGAGTTTAACGCTCGGTTTGGAGACCCAGAAACTCAGGTTACTCTTCCCCGTCTTTATAACGACTTACTTGAAGTGCTCCTATCCATATCTGAAGGGAATTTAGATAGGATAAATTTGCGCTGGCGACCTCAGGCAGCTACCTGTGTTATTTTAGCCTCTAAAGGATACCCGGGTAAATATGAGAAAGGTAAATTAATAAAGGGTTTAAAGGATTTAGTTAAGTTTAAAAATATCTTCCCCTTTTATGCAGGGGTTAAAAAAGAGGATGGTAATTTGTTTACCAGTGGAGGAAGAGTAATTGGAATAACTGCTCTGGGTAAGGATCTTAAGGAATCAATTCTGCAGGCCTACAGAGGTGTTAAAAAGGTACACTTTGAAGGTATTTACTATAGAGGAGATATTGGGAAAAAGGGGTTGACAAAAAAACTTAATAGATTAGGATAAAGTAAAGTTTAAAAGAAAGGAGAAAATATGCTGGACTTTTTTATAAAAGGTGGTTGGTTAATGATACCCTTAGGTATCTGTTCCATATTAGCTTTAGCTATCATTATAGAAAAGTTTATTACCTTAAAGATAATTGAGAGTAGATCTGAAAAATTTGCGGAGAAGACTAGAAGTATTATAAACAGTAATGATGATAGAAAAGTAGACAAAATACTTGCCTTATGTGAAATGACACCTATCCCTTTAGCTCGTATTATTAAGAAGGGATTAGAAAAAAGGGGAAAGAGTAAAGAGGAAATTAAAGAGGTTATTCAGGATGCTGGTTCAGAAGAAATACCTTATTTAGAGAAGCGCTTAAAGATACTGGGAACCATAACTGCCATAGCACCTCTTATTGGACTTTTGGGAACGGTGGTAGGAATGATAAAAGCCTTTAATGTGATCACCGTGCAAGGGGTAGGAAATCCTGGAGCCTTAGCAGGAGGAATTGCTGTAGCTTTATATACTACAGCTTTTGGCCTTAGTATAGCTATTCCCAGTTTAATTTTTTACAATTACTTTATGCACCGCACTGATAAAATTATTCGTAAATTAGAAAGTGTAAGCAGAGAATTTATGGAATTTTTATCCGGAGAATAATTTGAGATTTCGTCGTCCAGAATCTCGAGGTGAGGAAGTATTTATAAATCTTACTCCTTTAGTTGATGTGGTATTTTTGCTGCTTATTTTCTTTATGCTCTCCACCACCTTTGCTACTATTCGCTATGGGATAAAGGTAAACTTGCCCACTACCACCACTCCTCAAGAGAGGATAGAGGAAAACATTATAATCTCTATAACTAAAGATAACCAGTTGTACATAGGAAAAAAATGGGTAAGAGAGAAGAATCTGGTGGCTTTTTTAAAAAAGCAGATAAAGAAAAAAGGGAGCTTAGTTTTAATTAATGCTGATAAAGATGTAAAACATGGCAGGGTGGTTAGAGTTATGGATCTGGCTAAGCAAGCTGGTGCTGGCAAATTAGGAATTCTTACTTCTCCGGAAAAGGAGAGATAAATTGGTAGAGAGGGATTTTTTTAAATTAGGGATTTTAATATCCTTTGCTATTCACTTTTTTTTAATTATCTTTTTCCCCGGGTTCAAGACCATCGTTTCTCAGCCTTTACCTAAGTACATAGAGATTTCACTAATTACAGTTTCTCCTCCCCAACCAAAAATAGTTAAGAAGTCCTCCCCACCTCCTGTAAAACAGATTAAGAGAAAAACAATTCCTAAGGTTCCCCCGGTTAGAATTGCCATTCAACCCAGTGAGAAGATGCCCATTCTTACCCCTCGTATAAAAAGTGAAAGTGAAATGAAGGTTCCTTTGCCTGTAGCAAAAATTAAACCCATCTTAGAAAAACCCCAAGAGCCTTTTCCTCTCCTAAAAAAAGAGCAAGTTGTTTCTAAATCAACTCAAAGACTTCCTCAAACTACCCGCCTTCCTCCAAAATCCATCTATTCAACCAGGGGAGTATTTTCTTATGAAAGAGAGCCTGGAGAAGGAGGAGGGAAAACTCCCTCTTCCAGAATTAGGGGTCCAGTTAGCACCAGAGGAATCTTAAGAGAAGTGAAACCAATTTATCCTGAGTGGGCAAAAAAACAAGGTATTGAAGCTAATGTAGAATTAAAGTTCTGGGTTCTTTCCTCAGGAGAGGTTTCTTCAATAGAAGTATATCGAACTTCGGGTTGGTCGGGTCTGGATCGATTGGCTTCAGAGGCTCTAAGCCAATGGAGATTTGAACCTATTAAGAGAGATGTTGTTCAGTGGGGGATTATAACTTTCCGCTTCAAGTTAGATTAAAAAAAGGGGACAGGCTACTTTTTTCTTTATTCTATATGCTAATCGCTATACTTCAACAACTCAACAGGCGAGGTTGACAAGATTATAATGCTATCTAAACTTGAACAAGAAATAGAGCTTATAGTAAGGCATACCACTATTTTGAAATTCGTCATAGAGCAGGGGCCAATTGGCATTATGAAACTGTCTGAACTTAGTGGTCATCCTCAACACAAGGTCAGATATTCCTTAAGAATTTTAGAGCAACAAAATCTAATAAAACCTTCGTCTCAGGGAGCAATAGCTACCCTAAAGGCAAAAAAGTTTATGAGAATGCTGCCAGAGAAGATAAAGCAATTATCAGAAAAATTAGAAAAAGAGATTTAACAAATTTTTGTTACTATTCAGCCACCAAGGCACGAAGACACCAGGTAAACCCGGTGGTAATTTTCTATGCACAATATATAGATGCATCTACAATTTTTTAGCAATAGATTCTTCTCTTTCTGATAGAAGTTTAAAATTTATATTACTTCTTTGTGCCTTGGTGACTTAGTGGCTGAACTGTTAAAAAAATGGAATACATTGCAAGAGAAGAGCTGGAAAAACTGCAGTTTCTAAGGTTAAAGGAAACTTTAAGAAGAGTTTATAAGAGCTCTCCTTTTTATAAGAGGTTATTTAAGGAAAATGGATTAAAACCCCTTAATTTTAAATCTTTAAAAGACCTGCCTCAAATTCCCTTTACCACCAGGGAAGATTTAAGGAAGAATTTTCCCTATGGATTTTTAACTTTACCTTTAAATAGGATAGTGAGACTTCATACCTCTACAGGCACGACAGGAAAACCAAAAGCAATTTTTTTCTCTAAAAAAGATATAGAAAACTCAGCTGGTCTTATTGCCCGCTCCATGAAAATGACCGGGGCTAAAGATAAGGATGTTTTTCAAAATATGATGAGCTATGGTCTTTTTACAGGTGGGCTGATCTTTCACTACGGAGCAGAAAAACTTGGACTTTTGGTAATTCCAGCAGGGGCTGGAAATACAGAGCGACAGATAGAGTTAATGATGGATTTTAAAACTACAATAATCCATATAACTCCCAGTTATGCTCTTTACTTAGCCGATATCTTGGAGGAAAAGGGGATAAATCCCAGAAAGAATCTTAATCTTAGAATGGCCTATTTAGGAGCAGAACCTTATTCAGAGAGTACCAGACAAAAAATTGAACAGATTTTTAATATAAAAGCTTTTAACTCCTACGGTCTTTCTGAAATGAACGGTCCAGGAGTAGCTTTTGAGTGTCAATTTAAAGAAGGGATGCATCTTTGGGAAGACAATTTTATCTTAGAGATAATTGAGCCTTCAACTGGGAAAGTTTTGCCTGATGGAGAAGAGGGAGAAATAGTTTTAACCAGTATAAATAGAGAAGCTATGCCTATTCTTCGTTACCGAACAGGGGATATAGCTTTTGTTTATCCAGATAAATGCCAATGTGGGCGCACTCACAGAAGAATATCCAGAATTAAAGGTAGAGTAGATGATATGTTTATTATTCGGGGAGTAAATGTTTTCCCCTCAGAAGTAGAAAGAATACTAATGAGTCTATCCGAGGTGGGAAGAAACTATCAAATTATTTTGGAAAGGGAAAAATCTCTGGATGTAATGAGAGTAAAGGTAGAGATTAAGAAAGAGCTTTTTGACGGCTCTTTAGAACATTTGAGAGGATTAGAGGAAAAAATTAAGGCAAAGCTAAAATCCGAGTTAATGCTAACTCCTAAAGTAGAGTTAGTAGAACCGGCTACCTTACCCAGAACTACAGGTAAGGCAAAGAGGGTAATTGATAAAAGGGAAATTTAAATAAGGAGAAATCATGGAAGAAGTTCAACAAATATCAGTGTTTGCTGAAAATAAACCGGGCAAAATAGAGGTAATTACTAAGATTTTAACCAAAGAGAAAATAAACATAAGAGCAATAACTATTGCCAGTAGTAACAAATATGGAGTAATAAAACTCTTAGTAGATAACCCTGAAAAGGCTTACCGGGCCTTAAAAGAGGAGGGTCTTTCAGTTGCTCTAAATCCTACTTTAGCATTGGAAATGGAGGATGAACCTGGTGGACTTCATACAATTGCTCAAATTGTTAAAAAATACCAAATTAATATAGAAGATGCCTGTGGATTTGTTATTAAGTCAAAGAAAAAAGCAGTTTTAGTAATCCAGGTAAAGGATATTGAAAAGGTTAAAAATATTCTTCTTTCTGAGAAGATACACTTTTTAAATAAGAAAGAGTTGTATAATCTTTGACAACTTTAAAGAGAAAGAGTATAAATAAATTATAG
>JAGHCO010000238.1 GCA_021160405.1 Candidatus Aerophobota bacterium | reverse complement strand
TAACCACTTTATTTGTTCCAAGATACAAAATAGGGAAAGAGTCAGCAGAAATATTATTCAGAATTATAAATGGAGAAAAAATAACAGTTCAGAAAATGTTTCCTTTGAAACTTAATGTTAGAAATTCCTGTGAGAAAGTGAAGGAAAAAGTTTCAGCCAGTTAAAAAAGAATAAATTTAAAAAGGGGGGTGAGAAAATGGTAAAAAGAAAAGGATTTACACTTATAGAATTGCTGGTGGTGATAGCAGTAATAGCGATACTTGCAGCAATGCTTTTGCCTGCTTTAAGCAGAGCAAGAGAAAGAGCAAGACAGGCGGTATACATGAATAACTTGAAACAACTTGGACTGGCTATAATGATGTATGCTCAGGATTATAATGATAGAATAATAGTTTGGCGGCGCAATCCTAATGATAGATATAGATTTTCAAATGACATAAAAATAGGTGGCTCATGGTGTTTTTTCGGGACAATGCTTTATGTGCCCGGATACCTAAAGGAGGCAAAAGGATTTTATTGCCCAAGTGATAAATTATATAAATATTATCCCACTACATGGGATTCGGGAGCCACTATAGCAACATCCTACAATGCACTTCCTCCTAATGCATCTCCGGCAGGGATAGGGAATCCTTATCAATTCGAGAGAATGTACAGTACTGCCCTCGCTTGGTGCCGATGTTTCTTTTCTACAAATCAAGGTGTAACAACACTCCCTCATCTATCTTCAGGGGGATTCCCAGTGCTTTATGGTGATGGAAGTGTAAAATGGTATTTTGATGATGGTTATATCTTTGGGTTAAATCATGCAACTGATAGTCAAGTAATTAATTCGTGGAAGAAATTGAATGCTGCTTATGGAAAATAATCTAAATGATTTTGGGAGAAATGAAAGACAATAATTAGTAGCGAAAGAGAGGTAGAGGATGGGAAATTTTAGATTAATAGTGTGGTTATTGGTAATAAAATGCTTTTTAAATGTGACTTCTTTCTCTTGGGGCAAAGATTATAATGAGTTCGCACCCGATCCCAATACTGTAGCTTTGTATCATTTTAATGAAGGGAAGGGACTCCCTCAAGACAGTTCTAATAGAGGAAATCATTCTACCGTAAATAAAGCAAAATGGGTAAAAGATGGTAGATTTGGTTTTGCGATCTCAGAAGGACCAGTAATTGTACCGACTTCAAATAGTCTGCAACCACCCCAAATTACAATAGAGGCGTGGGTGAAAGCCGAACAGGTGGGTAACTATGCTCGTATCATCGATAGATATGGTGTTAGAAGAGGTTACCGTTTACTAATAGATCGAAATACCGGAGCGCTACATGCTCTTTTCGCTGTTGCAACTATTCATGGAACTGTAGAGGCAATAGTTGTAGGTAAGGAACGTTTACCTTTAGGAAAATGGACATATGTGGCGGTGACTTATGACGGGAATTATATAAGACTATATCAGAACGGCATTGAGGTAGGGAATAAAAAGATATCTGGCAAGATATGCTACTGTGGCGATAAAACTCCTTTACAGATTGGAGCAAGAAGCAATGGAAAATCTTCTTTTATTGGAGTTATTGACGAAGTTCGCATTTCTGATGTTGCCAGAGATAGACTAATTAAGGAAATGGCCGTTAAATTAGAGAAGAGACGAAAGAAAATAATAGAATCAAGAAAAGAAAAAATGGATTACTATAAAAAATTAGATGCGTACATAAAGAAAGAAGAGGCTCTTTATGAAAAGGATAATATGCCTCTTATTTTCTTACACTGGCGGGTTACTGAGAGAACCCCTTTAGATGAAGGAATTAAAATTGCCAAAGAAACTGGATGTAATGCTATCTGGCTCTCCGCTATTCCTGCTCCTAATCTTATTAAAAGACTAAAGGATGCCGGTTTTATAACTATGGCTAATCATGGGGCTTGGCCTACTTTAAATCCTGAATGGATACGTATTCACCCTGAACACAGACCACAACGTTATGTAGTTAGTGCACCAGTAATGGCGAAGTCCAAAGAACCTCTCATTATAGAACTCAAGAATGCTTGCACAAAAGGCAATCCCAAAAAATACTGGTACGTTTATTGTAAAAAAGGGAATTTATCTTTTCTTCAGGATGATTGGGAATTTAACTCCGCAGGCAAGAAAGTAATTATTAACAACCCTGAAGAAGGTAATGTCTATTATATTAAGTATCTTGTTTATTCCCCTCTTCCTTATGCCAGTCCTATTTATCCAGAGTTTCATCAAGGTGCAGTAGAACAGCTGAATAAATGGCTTTCGAGGTATACCCCTTATCTGGATTATTTTCTGGCCGATTGTGTGGGTTTGCCCAAGGTTCATCCTTACATTTATGAATATGTCTATGACTGCAGTCCATATGCCCAAGAAAAGTTTCAGGCAGATACGGGAATAAAGTTTAATCCGGATTGGGTACTTGAGAATTTCATGCGGCTGCGTCAGGGGCTTCCTTCTCGTGCACCTTCTCAAGAATACTTATCTTGGGTAGAATGGCATGTAAAACAGTCAAAGAAATTTCTACCGAAGATAAAGAAAGTTTGCCACAAGCATAAGGTAAAAGTTATGGCTTATACTTGGGGAGATGCATGGATTGGAGCTGAACCTTATTTAGTAAGTGATAATTTTGATGCTATTGACTCATTCGGGCCAAACATGGCAATGGCTGGTTTGAGATCTTACTTCCCTCACCTTAAGAGAATATGTCAGTCTTGGTTCTATACAAATCCCTTTGGTCCTTTACACAATTGGAATAAGAATAAAAAAATATTGTTATACAATATGCTTGACGGATATTTATGGGGAGGCTTACCAGATAGAAACATTTGGAAGAACCAAGAAGTCATAAATGAGATTAAAAATGCAAATAATGAATTCAAATTATTGTGGTTAGTATCACGGGGTAAAGAAGCATTTAAACATAACATCACTCTTTATGTAATTAATTCTTGGGGGAAGATTCGCTCTTGGAAAGGGCCGGAAACACAATTCTTATTTTCTTTGCCAATAAAAATAAAGTTCATCAGCATTACTGAAATTTCTAAAAATGGGGTCCCTGCTGATGCTGATGTTCTCTTAAACTGGGGAGATCCAAATACTCCATGGAGCGGGGGCTATATGTGGACTTTCCCAAATGTTATTGAAAGGATATCTGCCTTTGTAAAGAACGGTGGAGGGTTTGTAGGTGTGGGAGCTCCGGCATATTTCAAAACAAAAGATTCTATTTGTCAGCTGAAAGAATTACTTGGAATAGAATATAAATCAGAAAAAAAAGTAAGTTCCATTCTTAAAGCCTTAAAGACTTCTTTAGGAACCAATCATTGGATTAGTAACGACTTACCTCAAGAGATATCTTTTGCCAGTCAAATTACTGAGCTGATCCAAACTGATATTGGGGATGAGAAGATAACTTCTATGAGGTATCATGTTATCAGTGTGCCTCTGAAGAAAGACCTTCAGATTCTCTATCAAGCAAAACAGTTTTCTTCTCCATTGGTCAGTGTAAGAAACTTCGGTAAAGGACGTGTTGTCTATATTGGTGGTGTTGGCACCTCTTCAGATTACAGGAATTTAATAGGGAAATCTATATTTTGGGCTGCTGGAAAGGAAAAACTATTCTATGCAATGTTCTCCCCTACTCCAGAAATATACCTTTCCTTTTATCCTAACACAAATACATTGCTTGTGTATAATGGAAATGCAAACCACAAGGAAGCATCTATCAAGATTGATTTTTCCAAACTACTAAATAATACTGAGGGAAGAAAAGATTTTTATCTTTATGACATTATAAATAGAAAGAAAATTGTATCTTCTGAACCTTCGCACTTATTTAGAATTTCTCTTCCCCCATACACTATTTACGCTCTAAAGATCGTCCCTCTAGAAAGAAGGGAGGATACAATAAATGGTTCAACTTAAATATGGGTATATTTAATTAAAAGAAAAAATATGGAAAAAATCGTGTTAGGGAAGAAATTGAAAAAATCGGAAAGTAGTAATTCCAAATAATCCTTTAATTAGAACAGATCTCTATTGGATATGGTTGTGTAAGAAAAATGGGAATTTGAAAGCTTGAAAATAAAAAAGATAGTTGCTGTCAGAAAATTTCTTATGTGGGAATTTTAGAGAATAACGGAAATTTGACAGAGATAAAAAATAATGAGAAATTAAAAACAAGAAATGTTTATTTGTACATAATTGAGGCTGGGATAGAAAAAAAGTTTCATTCTCCATCTCGCTTCTGGACATTGGAATTTGAGTGATTCTATAATTTTTTAAAAAGGAGGCAAAAATGGATAAGCGAGTTTTTATTTTAATTTTTGATATGCTGGCTGGACACTGGGAAGAAGGAATTGTAGTCCCCACTACTAAACTTCCACCACCCAATGTACTTGGTTATGTTAAAGCAGGTAAATTGCCTAATTTTCAGGAATGTATAGAACAGGGAGTATTTGTTTATGCATGGAATAAAGGAATATGTAATACTCCTCATGGACAGAAATATTTAGCATCAGGGATATATAAGACAAAATCTATTCCTGGAAATGACCCTTACTGG